>JACOTA010000019.1 GCA_016178585.1 Nitrospirota bacterium | reverse complement strand
TACACTCCGGGCAAATTCTTTCTTTAGACATTACTTTTTTCCTCTCTTTCTCCGGCGTTGATAATTGTTTATCCATTCCCCATCGGTCGGAATATACACTGTAGGAATATACATCATCTCTTTATCTGAGTAATCACAAACGACATGCAAAGGCAATCCATTCAGCATCATCCCATAGATTAAAATCCTCTGTCTTGCCGGGTACCTCTCGATGATCTTCCCGGTGAGTAACACATAAACAATGTCCTCTGGCTCAACTCCATCCTTTTTGGCCTCAGTAATAGCATGATTGTAATACTCATAGTTTTCATTTTGTACAATTTGTTTTACTTTCTCAATAGAAATCAATGGGACTTGCCCTTTCCTGATTAACTCACCTTAAACTGCAAAATGTCCTGTAATACATCATCGGTAGTTGATTAAGTTTTTGCATTCTTATTGAGTTCCCATAGCTTTGAATATTTTACGAATGTATAAAAAGCATAAAGCCCGCATAAAATAATCCCCAAAAAGCCTTCTTTATAGCCCCCTTTGACTAAATACATTTTTATAAAAGCTGCAGGCGGTCTGAAAATCATTTTTAAAACAGTCCTTTTTTTTTTCGAAGCAAATAAATCATTTGCGGCAAGAGTGGAATAACGGTTCATTCTGATTAAGAAATCAGAGATATTTTTATAGGTGTAATGGATTAATGAATGTTTTAAATAGCCTGTTTTTCCTTTAATCTGGACCGATTCGTGAACCTGCACATCATTAAATCGACCCATCTTCTTATTAAAAATCCGGATACTGTAATCAGGGAACCAGCCGCAATGGAGAATTAACCTTTTTTCAAAGTAACTTTTACGGCTAATGGAGTAACCCGAGAAATCAATTTCCTGCTTAAGAAGTGTTTGAATTTCCTCTTTTAATTCAGGAGTCACCCGCTCATCCGCGTCAACACTCAATATCCAATCAAAGTGGGCCAGGTCAACCGCGGAATTTTTCTGTTTCCCAAATCCCTGCCATGGAACCTCATAAACGAAGTTACTATATCGTTTACAAATTTCAATAGTTTTATCGTGGCTTCCAGAATCGACCACGATAATTTCATCCGCCCATTTAACGCTTTCCAGACAGGCCGCCATATTGTTCTCTTCATTGAGCGTTATAATAACAACTGATAAACGGTTCATTCCAGGTCCAGAATAAAAACGGAGGAGGTTTCTTTCATAATTTAATGGCTTCATCAATGAGCATGATAGGGATATCCTCTTTAATCGGATACTTCAACCTGCAGTGATCGCAAATTAACCCGTCTTTTGATTGATTCAAATAGATCGGTCCTTTACATTTCGGGCATGCAAGAATTTCCAATAGCTCTTTATCAAGCGGCATATTTTTCCCCTTCGAAACATGTTGAATTGTTTAATTGTTGAAGTGTTAAACTGGTCCTCTTTTATTTATCCCAACTCAACAGTTTAACACCTAAACATACTCCATCAACTGATTTTCACTATTTTTTTAAATGCTTCAAATACCTCTTCCGGAGTAATAGTTTCCATACACTCCATTGGACGATTTTTATTCAGACAGTTTCTGCTGAAACATGGACTGCACAAAACACCCTTATGGAGGATAAGATGCTGATCCCCGTAAGGTCCGGTCATTCGAAAATCGGTAGCTCCAAATAAGGCAATGACCGGAATATTCAGTGCCGCAGCGAGGTGCATCGGACCCGAGTCATTTGTGATCAGCATTTCACATCTCTTAAGCAATGCCGCCAATTGTTTCAAAGTCAGTTTTCCAGTGGCGATAATGGGAAGACTTGTCATTTGACGAACGATCTTTTGGACTTGAAGGAGTTCTTCCCTTGAACCAAAGAAAACCACCTGACATTCCTGGTTCTGCTGGATCAAATCGGCTAATTTAGCGAAATTCGCTCCTGACCATTCTTTGGTTTTCCATCTCGCAACAGGCTGAATTCCGATAAGTTTCAAATAAGATTTTACTTTTTCCGCTTTTATAAAATCTTCAATAAATACTTTATCTTTTTCGCATATTTCAATATTAAATTGAGGTTTTTCTTTCCAGCCCATTGTCTTTGGAATGAGCAAATATCGGTCAACAGCGTGAATATTTTCATTTGGAACCGAAATCCGCTGATCATAAAAAAAACGGCTTCCCTCTCTGGAATTATTAAAACCAATGACTTTTTTCCCGCTAGCCGCCCAGGCCAATAAGCCGCTTCTTAACAGACCCTGGAGGTCAATCACCAGATCAAAGCTTTTTTTCCGGATTTCATTGACCAATTTCACAATGGAAAAAATAGATTTTGGAAATTGATTCCAAATATTCCTGTCAAATAAGAAAATTTCATCAATAAATGGATTCCCCGCTAGAATGTCCTGATATTGCCGGTTCACTAAAAAAGAAATTCTTGCATCCGGATAAAGGGCTTTTAACGCTTGAGAGACTGGAAGACTGTGAATAATATCTCCCATGGAACTTAATTTAATGATCAGGATGTTTTGAACAGCCTCCTTTTTCGATTTATCCATTTTCAATTAATTGATGAAATAAATCTGCCGTTTCCCGCCCAACGCGGTCCATATTGAAAAATTGTTCCACCCGGTCTTTTCCTGCCTTAGCCAAATCTTTTCTTAAGAAGGTATTGTCTAATAAATGATTGATTTGGCGGGATAAATCGACGGAGTCACCCTTCGAAAAAAGAAGACCATTTTTGGCATGGCGGATAATTTCGTTAATTCCGCCGATGTTTGTCCCAACACAGGGCACACCGGCTGCCATCGCTTCTAAGGTTACCAAACCCAGGGATTCTGAATAAGACGGAAGAACATGAATATCCATTAAAAAATAATAGGGAACGATATCCTCCTGAAAGGGAATGATAAAGATCTGATCCTCCCCTATTCCCTTTGTTTTGGCAATCCTTAATAGCGGCTCACAGTTTTCAGAATTAGGGCCGATTAAAAGTAAACTCACTTTGCCCCGGAGATATTGAATTGCATCAAACAAAACCGAATGACCTTTTCCGTGGCCACGGGTATTTTTTCCTTCCGGGTCAAAATCCGCTACCATTCCGATAATTGGCCAGTGTAAATCCTTTTTGAAAATCTCCTTTTTTAACCTCTCTATTTTATTTAAATCGGGGGTTTTAAACCTGTCTGTATCAATTCCCCCGTAAATTATTTTTTTTTTAAAGGTAAAGTCTCTTCTCAGACTCTGAAAAACGATATCGCTAACAGCGATATTCATGTCTGCGCCCAGATTATAAATCATTGTGCCAAAAAACGGAACTGTTCCGGAAACCGCATGGCGCGTAATTACAATTTTGGCCTTACATTTATACAATAATTTAGCAAAGATAGCGAGATAACGTTCACCGGAGTGGTGGGCATTGATAACCTGAATTTCATGGTCATTGGCAAATTTTGCCAATTGTTTTGCTTTTTCAAATTCATATAGACTTTGAATATTAATCAGATGAGTCGGTATTTTTTCTTTTTCGGCGGCCCGCAGGGTAAAACTGCTTGCGGAACACCCCTGAATGACAGAATGGCCTAATTGCATTAATTTTTTAGAAAGAGCAGTCGCAAAAACTCCGGAACCCGCCCTTCCATCACCCAAATTCAAATTCATCACCCGCAAAGATTTATCCATAGAGGCTGTCCCATAGCTTAATATATTTGTCAGGGCTCATTCTAAAAAAAGCCTCTCCATGACTTTTGGCATTTGAAACCATACCTCTGTATCGGTTGAGAGAAAGGGTTCCTTCAAGCCAATTATGCCCGGCTAACTGGCTGGGATAACAGGCCATTGCCCGTTTTTTGATTTCAACCTGATCGGAAATATCGACCACCACATTGGGGATCAGAGTCGTCCAGACCTCATAGCTGTAAATCATAAAGTTTTTCTTTAAGTTTTTCAGCGCTTGAAAAAAATAATAATTCAGGGTGACGTGGTCATTATGACGGTCTATAAATGATGGAAGATACACCACATCCGGATCGGTTTCCTTAATGAGGTCTATTAACCGTCCTCTGATTTCAGGAAATTGATTAAGTGTTTTGGATTGGTATTCCCAATAAATTCTCTTCGACACACCTAATATCTTTCCAGCCGCCTCTCCCTCCTTTTGCCTTTCTTCGGTACAGTCGGCCAGAAAAAGAACAGTGACCGTGTGGCCCGCGGCAGAATGTTTAAAAAGCGTTCCTCCACAACCGATGGTTTCGTCATCAATATGAGGGGCAAGAACCAAAACCTTATCTCCCTTGGGAAGCTCTTCCAGAGGAAGAGACATTTTAAGATGAGGTTCGACCGCTTCATAAAAGCGATAGATATGCGCCCACTTAACACGAAAGTTCAACAATTCATTCCCTTCAGAATAGCGACAATTTCAGTGCTGCTACTTCATTGCGAGCGTAGCGAAGCAATCCCTGGCTCTAAGATTGCTTCGTCGTTTCACTTCTCGCAATGACGCGTTTTTTATGTGTTTGTTTTAGGTCCGAATCGGCGTTTTTAAAATCTTCTTGTATCCACCTAGCCGCATGAAGAATATTGTCGGCAACATATACCGGAATAATATCGGGTTGATCTTTTAACTTCATCAGGGTTTCCTTCCCTTTGCCGGTCAGCACCAAAATCCCTTTTGCTCCGATTCGATTGGCCAATTCAAGGTCTGAAAGCTGATCTCCCACAAAATACGACTTTTTTAAATTGACCGGATACTTTTCAAGAATCTTGTTGATCATTCCGACCTTTGGTTTTCGGCAAAAACATCCGGTTTCAGGGCGGTGCGGACAATAATAAAACCCTGAAATTTTGGCTTGAACCCGGTTAAGGTCTGCCTCCAGTTTCATATGAAGCTTTAAGAGCAACGCCTCGGTAAAAAAACCTCTTTCAACGCCGGATTGGTTCGAAACTACAAAAACCGGGACCTGTATCTGATTAAGCAACAAGATTCCCTCCGAAGTTTCTGGAAATATCTTAAATTGTTCTTCTGATGAAACATAATGGGTATCTTCATTGATCGTCCCATCCCGGTCAAGAAAAACAGCCGGAGAAGAAGACTCTTTTCCGGATAACCAGGAGGTGTGAAAAAGATTGAATACCTCGTCAACCGTTATCGAGGTCATACAACGGTGGTCAATCGGACATTCCCTCATCAGACAGGGGGAGCATTCAACATTCTTTTTGATCATGACGGAATCGTCTCCCACCGGCGATGTGGTTGTATCATCTGTTGGACCAAAAATCGAGAGGGTAGGAATATTTAAAGCACTTGCAATATGCATCGGACCGGAGTCATTCGTGACAAACCAGGAACAACGGGCAATCGCCGCAATCAGCTCTCTTAAATTTGTCTTTCCGGTTAACGCAAATGATTTTTCGGTCATTTGACTTTGAATTTTTTTTACAAGAGCCGTTTCGCTAGATGAGCCAAAAAAAACAACCTGGCTTTGAGTTTCCCTGATGAAACGATCCGCCAGCTGTGAAAATCTTTCCGGAAGCCATCTTTTGGCCGATCCGTAGGCCGCGCCAGGATTCATTCCGATCATTTTTTTATTTTCCAGGATTCCTTCCTCTTCGAACAAAATCCGGGCCCTGGCTTTTTCTCTTTCAGATATTTTCAGAACGGGTTTTTCAAAAACCGGTTCCACCCCGATTAACGGCTTTACCAGGTTAAGATAGAATTGAAGTTGATGGATCTTTTCAGATTTCGAAAAAAAAGGAACCGGATCGGTTAACAGGAAACCTCGTCCATCCCTGTTATATCCATAACGGTACCGAATAGAAGATAAAAAGGTAATGAGAGCGGCTTCAAACGCGTTTTGAAAAAGAATGGCAAGGTCGAACCTTTGCTTTTTCAGGTTTTGAATTAACCGTAATTTACCCCCAACGCTCCGATAATTGTTATCAAGAGAAATAAAGTCGTCGGCGATTTTATTTTCTAGCAACAGTTGAATAACGGAATCCGGACCGAGGATAGAAATCTTTGAATTCCTAAAATGTTTTCGAACGGCAGTCATCGCGGGGATTGAAAGAACGGCATCTCCAATCCAATTAGGCGTTCTAATTAAAATCCTTTTAATCCATTCAGGCTTAACTTTGAATTCTAATTCAGGGGGCATTCTGGGTTTTCCATCTCCGATGCATCCATAACCACTGTTCGGGACATTGGCTCACCATCTCTTCAATCGCAAGCGTAATCTGGGCCGTATTTTGACGCACATCATTTTTTAAATGACCGGTCTGGACAAGCGGAAGCTCCGGTTTTACAATGACATGATGAGTTCCGTTCGGCAAACGAATCATAAAAATCGGAATCATGGGAGTTTTTGTTTTTAGAACGATCATCGCCAACCCTTTATTGGTACACGCCGGGTGGCCAAAAAATGGAACAAAAACCCCTTCCCTCTTCGCGACATTTTGATCCATTAAAACACCGACCAGTTCCCCTTTTTTTAAAAGCTTCATCATTTCCCAAAAGGCATCGTTCTTATTGATAAAATGGTTCCCTGTAAAAGTTCTTGTTTTTTCAATTCTCTGATGAATGAAGGGATTGTCCAGTTTCCTGGCGACAACATAGCCCTTTTGAAATAACAGGGAAATAACAATTGCCAGCATTTCCCAATTACCGAAATGGGCTCCGATAAAAACCAGGCCCCTCCCCTTTTTCATTGCCTCGTGATAATGCTCCATCCCCTCGACCGAAATGCTTTTCAAAAGCTCTTTCTCATTCATGTTTTTTAAACGAATCATTTCAGCGATTGAGATCCCTAAATTTTCAAAACAACTTAACGAAATCTTTTTGATCTCTTCAGAAGTTTTCCGGGTTCCGTATATCATCTCCAGGTTTTCAAGAGCTACCGTTCGATGGCGTTTGTCCAAATAATAAAAAAGAGTTCCCAACCCCTTTCCCAATCGCAAGGCATATGGACAGGGAAGAATGTTAAATACTTTCTCAATGAAAATAAAAACAAGATACTGGAGATATTGGATAATCGGAGTCATCTGCTTCAGGAGCCTTTTTCGGATTTTAACGTTTCCCATGGAAAATCAGCTTCGGTTTTAAATTCAAGTTTCAAAATAATGAGCGGCACTTCTTTTCTTAAATATGGCGTTAATTTTACCGCATCTTTATCCGTTGTTATAATAAAATCGACCTTTCTGGACCGGGCAATATCATAAATCGCGTCGATATCATGAGGTTGATACCGATGATGGTCCGGGAAAACAAGTTCCCGGACAACTTGAATATGGCACGTGTCAACCATGGCTCTAAAAGACCTGGGATTCGCTATCCCGGAAAAAATAAGCGAAGTATTTCCAGAAAGTTTTTTAATCGGGCAGGTTTCCGCTGTCAACGCATTAAAAAAACACTTCGGTGCAAAATGGACATTGTATTTCGGAATCCCGGCAAAAAGCTCCTCTTTTAAAATGGCTGCCGCTTTATTGTGATTGCCATTCTTCGAGGTTAGGAAAATCATCGAAGCCCGTTTAATCGACGACAGGGGTTCTCGAAGGCCTCCCCTCGGAAGAAGGGAACCGTTGCTAAAGGGATGGTCTGAATCCAGCAAAAGGATGTTGGTATCCCGATGCAACTTTAAATGCTGATATCCATCGTCTAAAATAAATAAATCAATCTTGTATTTCGTTAAGAGATTCAGACCCGTTTTGTAGCGATTTTTCCCAACCGCGACAATAACACCTTTTAATTCTTTCGCTAGAAAGTAAGCCTCCTCTCCCGCCGACGACGGAGAGGAGAATATCTGGTTTCCATCTGAAACGATTAAAATGGCTCCTTCATTCGTTCTTCCGTAACCCCGGCTTAAGATGGCAACTTTTTTACCGTTCTCGTTAAAGAACCGGGCCAGAGCGAGAACTGTTGGCGTTTTTCCGGTTCCTCCCACTGTGATATTGCCAACGCTGATTACCCTTTTGGGAAGGGTATAGGTTTTTAAGATTTTACAGGAATATAAAACCGTTCTTGACTTAACGATAAAAAAATATAATAACGAAACCAGATAAAGAAATGAAAATAATACTCTCCACCCCCCTTCCGGTTGGGTCGTATTGATGATTTTATTGAACCATTGGCGGGAGGAGGTATAGGTTTCAGTTTTCATATCTCTCTGATTCAGGGGCCCGTGCGGCGCTTCGCGTCCTCCGATGCCCCCGAACCCCGCGTTCCGCACTGGCAGAGCCAGTTGCTTCACTTATCAGCTTTTCAATCAGGTCCATATTTCTATCGGTTGCGCCCTGATTTTCATGGAGAGTCTTTAAGGCGGTCTTTCCTTTCTCCTCCAAAAGATTCTTGTTTTTAAGATACAAACCGATTTTTGGAACGAGTTCTTCTTCGCTGGAAATCTCTATTCCCGCGTTGTTTTCTTTGAAAATTTGCACCATCTCCTTGAAATTTTCAGAATATTTTCCAAAAAAAGGGGCTTTCCCCCAGATGACCGCCTCCAGGATATTATGACCTCCTTTGGGAACCAGACTGCCTCCTATAAACGCTATCGTGGCCCAATAATAAAATTCCGAAAGCTCCCCAATGGTATCCAGTAAAATCACCGGGGGAAAATGACTTTTCCAGACCGTTTCATTTTTTAACTGGCTCTTTCTGGAATAAAAAATCCCCTTCTGTTCGATCAGACCGGAAACTTCTGAAAATCTTTCCGGATGCCGCGGGGCTATTATTAAACCCAGCCTGGGAAACTCGTTTCTAAGACGAAGATAAGCGTTTAAAATCATCTCTTCCTCTCCCGGATGGGTGCTGCCGGCAACCCACCAATCCCATTGGCCTAAAACAGAAATTTGGCCAAAAGGAATTTTATCCGGTTGTTTTAACTGATCATATTTCGTATTCCCGGTGGTCATGATTCTACAGGGGTCCGCGCCTAGCTCTAACATTTTAAACCTGTCTTCCTCTGTTTGCATGAGAGCCAGAGAGATGTTTCCGATCCACTCCTTCATCAACCATTTTATTTTAAGATAACGGGAAAATGAGCGATTGGATATCCGGCCATTCACCAAAACCGAAGGAATGCCGTTCTTTTTAAGATTTCCCAGCAGATTAGGCCAGATTTCCGTTTCAAAAAATATAAAAATCGAAGGATGGAGCATTCTAATGACTCTTTTAATGATCCACGGGATGTCAAATGGGAAGTAAAACAGACCGTCGATTCCTTTTATCTTGGCGGCAACGGTCTTGTGCCCGGTTACGGTGACGGTCGAAAAAATAAGCTTTTTATCCGGAAACCTTTCCTTTAAGAGCCGGATCATCGGTATCGCCGCGTGGACTTCACCTACTGAGACCGCGTGCACCCATAAAACGGAACGATTTTTTAAGGAATTTATCATTTCGGATGAAAGAAAACCTACCCGCTGGCTCCATCCGACACTGTATTTTCGAACAAACAAACTGAGTCCCCACCAAACAAAAATGAGTGGAGAGAGTAACAGGAGTATGAAATTGTAAAGAAAAGAGGCCATTGACTTAATTGATTTTCATGATTTTCACCGCAAAGACGTACCGGCTTATTCCAATGCTTTTAGGAAGTAAAGTCATAAGAGTCAGCCTTCAGGGTAATGGAATTTAAGGCGTCTTCTAATTCCCGTCTTTTCATTTCCACCTGGTCACGATTGAGTTGATTGTCGACAAAGATCGGGTTTCCCCATATCAAGACTCCCTTTGAAAAAAAACAGGGGATGATAAATTGATCCCATGATTTAAGGGTTTTTTTTTTGACGCTCCGAACGTAACCGGAATGATGGGAAGACCGGTCAATCTTGCCAGTTCGACAACTCCTGCCTGGGCTTTGCAGGGCGGGCCTTTTGGTCCGTCCGGCGTTATGGCAAGATCGGATTCCCGTGAAATTTTTATCATTTCCCTAAAGGCCTTAAAACCACCCCGTGTAGACGATCCCCGAATCGAACCAAAACCATAATACCTCATTGCCCGGCTGACAATTTCTCCGTCCCCATGCTGGCTGATGAGAATATGAATTTTTTTTCCATGATAAGAATAGGGCATAAAAAGCTGTCTTCCATGCCAAAAGGCCAGAATAAAACGTTTATCATTTTTAAAATAATCCTCAACGACCTCTTTTCCAACTGTTTTTATTTTCATTGTCAGGCGGAGCAAGACGAGAATCAGGAATCCGAAAAAAGGCAATATTTTTAGCAAAAGTTTGTTTTTCATGTTGACCGGCCCTTGAACTGGATTTCATAAAGCTTTTTATAAGTCCCGTTTCTGGCCATTAACTCCGCATGGGCGCCCGATTCCACAATCCTTCCCCTGTCCAGTACAAGGATGACTTTCGCGTTTTGAATGGTCGAAAGCCGGTGAGCAATCACAAAAGTCGTACGGTTTTTCATTAATATTTGCAGGGCCTGCTGAACCATATATTCGGATTCCGAATCAAGGGACGAGGTCGCCTCGTCCAAAATAAGGATAGGCGGATTTTTCAACAAAGCTCTGGCGATAGCTAACCGCTGTCTTTCTCCTCCGGAAAGGTTAATTCCCCGCTCCCCGACCAATGTCTCATAGCCCCTGGGGAGTTTCGAGATAAAAGAATCGGCATGAGCTGATTTTGCCGCCTGGATAATTTCGCCCTCGGACACATTTTTCATCCCATAGGCAATATTTTCTTTAACGGATTCATCAAATAAAACAATATCCTGGCTGACAATTCCGATCTGATTTCTCAGGGAAGACAGGGTAATATTCTTGATATTTTGATCATCTATCGTGATTTCACCCTCTTGAGGTTCATAAAATCGGGGGATTAAGTTAATTAACGTCGTTTTTCCACTCCCGCTTTCACCGACCAGGGCAATCACATCTCCTATTCGGGCATCGATATTAATACGGTTCAGGGCCAATGTTTCAATTCCTTCATACTGAAAAGAGACATTCTTAAAGGAAACCGATTTTTGAACCGTTTTTAATTCAATCGTTCCTGTTTCCCGCTGGTATTCCGTTGGCGCGTCTAAGATTTGGAACAACCTTTCGGCGGCGCCTAAAGTCTGCTGAATCGTATTATGGGTCAGGCTAAGGTGTCTAATTGGCGTATACATAAACAGACAAGCTGTCATAAATGAAAAAAAAGTCCCGGCCGTCGTAACACCCTGAATCACCTGGAATCCCCCGTACCAGATAATAAACGCAACGCCCATCCCGCCGATAAATTCCATTAAGGGGGATGTGGTTTCTGAAATTTGGATCCCCTTCATGATGTTCCTGAAATATTGAAGACTCTTTATATTAAATCTTAAATACTCTTTTTCCTCCGTTCCAAAGGCTTTAATCAGGCGTATTCCGCTTAATGTTTCCTGCAGGAACGTCGTTAGATCGGCTATTTTTTCCTGACCCGATCTTGAAACAAGACGGAGTCTTTTCCCAAATTTAATCAAGGGATAATAGGCAAAAGGGAGAACCACAAAAGCAAAGAAGGCCAATTTCCAATTTTGATAAAGGATGACTGCAGCCAGTGCGATAATCGTTAAGGTCTGCTGAAAAACATCTTTAACCGCGATCGAAAGAGCGCTCTGCATTAAACCAACATCATTCATCACATTTGACATGAGCTGGCCGGAGGCTGTTCGGTTATGAAATCCAAGAGGCATCTGAAGAATATGATGATAAACCTTGCCTCTCAGGTCCATGATGACTTTGTTGCCTACATAGTTCATCATGTAGGACTGTCCGTAGGAGAAAATCCCCTTAAAAAAAGAGGTTGCCAAAACCGCGAGCGGAACCACCATTAAAAGGGTGGCGTCCTTTTTAATGAAAATACCGTCCAGAACCGGCCGGACCAGCCAGGCGTAAAGCGCTGTTAAAAGAGATACGAAAACCGCGCAAATTGCCGCGACGACCAGCCTTTTCCAATAAGGCTTTACATAGGTTAAAAGTCTTAGATAAATCTTCATCGATAAAGGAGTCTCAAAATGGCTTCCGCGGCGTTTTCACTGGCCTTTTTTTCGGTCAATTTTTCTTTAATCAGAGACAATTTGCTTTTCATGATCCGGTTTTTTTCTTTATTCTGAAATAATTTCACGATTTCTAATTTAATATTTTCCGCGGTCGCTTCATGCTGAATGAGTTCAGGAATGATTTTATCACCCAGAATAATATTTACAAGGCCAATCATTTTGATTTTTAACAATTTTTTACCTATCCAGTAGGTCAGAGGGGACACTTTATAGACAATAATCATCGGGGTTCCGATGATCGCCGCCTGAAGCGTCGCCGTCCCCGAAGCGACGGTCAGAAAATCACACACCGCCATGACCTCGCTGGTATCCCCTTTTACAGCTTTAATTTTTTCGGCGTAAGACCCCAATCGCTTTAAAAATTTCTCTTTCGAAAAAGGCGCGGCAATGGGAAGAATAAATTGCACATTTGGAATTTCCGTTCTGATTTTTTCAGAGGCTTCCAACATCACCGGAAGCAGGCGCTTTAACTCGCTCTCCCGGCTTCCCGGGCAAATTCCAACAATGGGATAGGAAGGATTTAAACCAAATTTTTTGCAGAGGGGATCCTTCTGATAAACCGGGTTAATCTCCTCCAGTAATGGATGACCGACAAACGCCACTGGAATCCGCTCTTTGCGGTAGAGCGTCTCCTCAAAAGGGAGAATGACCAGCATCTGGTCGATGAGTTGCTTAATCAGGTGAATTCTTCCATGCCGCCATGCCCAAATCTGGGGGCTGATATAATAGGTAACCGGAATCCCCATTTGCTTTGCCCGCCGCGCGACTCTTAAATTAAAGTCTGGATAATCAATTAAAACGAGGTGATCAATCGAATTTTTTCGGAGGGTCTCAAGAACGGTTTGAAACGCCTTCCTGATGACTTTTAAATGCGTGATGACTTCAAATAACCCGACAACGCCCAGGGATTCAATGTTGAAAATTAAATCTCCGCCAGCGGCCTGAATGGCGGAACCCCCAACCGCGAAAATCTTAAGAGTGGGATCTTTTTTGATAAGGGCTTGAACCAGTTTTCCTCCATGTAAATCCCCGGAAGGCTCTCCCGTTACAATGAGGATGTTTTTTGCCATACGTTACAGGAACTTTCGGGATTGTTGTATGGCAATTTTAGCGATCTCCTCAGCCACCCTCAGCGCTTCCTTTCCTTCAACCCCCGAAATTTCAGGAGCCGTCCGGTTTAGACAGTTCAAAACAAAATCATGAAGCTCAAGCTTCAGCGGCTCCTCTTTTTCAACAACCGGATGATCAACGACGATGCGTGTCGTGTCGTTTTCCTTGACTTTTCTGGCTATGGTCACTTCCTGGTTCTGATAATCGAGGGAAATATAGGCCTCTGGCTGAAAAATCCTTATCTTTCTCATTTTCTCCAGAGAAACCCGGCTCGCCGTCATATTCGCAATGCATCCACTTTTAAATTCAAGCCGGGCATTGACGATGTCAACTTCCCTGGACAGGACAGGAATTCCGACCGCCCGAATTTCGGTAAGAGGAGACGCGGTCAAACTTAAAATAATATCAATATCATGAATCATCAAATCAAGGATCACATTGACATCCGTTCCCCTTGCCGCAAAGGGCCCGATTCGGTGGTTTTCAATAAATCGGGGGTTTCGAATCAATCCTTTAATTTTTAAGAAGGCCCGATTGTATCGTTCGAGATGACCGATTTGGAAAATAATCTTATTTTTTCCAGCTTCCGAAATCAACGACTCCGCCTCTTCCACCGTCGCCGAAATGGGTTTTTCCAACAAGACATCGATGCCGTTTTGAAGACATTGATGCGTCACTTCATAATGGAACTGCGTCGGGACAGCAATACTTAACGCGTCAACCTTCGGTATCAAATCAAGATAATTTGAAAAATATTTTGTTTTATATTTTTCACTGATTTCTTTACCACGGGCTTCCTGGGTGTCTGCAACGCCCACCAGGTCGACATCAGGCATTTGTGAATAAATTCGCGCATGATGTTGTCCTAAATGGCCTACCCCGACAACCCCCACTCTTAATTTTTTTACCCCTTCTGAACGGCCAGGATTTTTAACGGTTTCCTTTCTATTCATACCGGACTCCAATAATTCCAATGCCTCCTTTTTCTGCTGCCTTCAGGGTTTCTTCGCGGTCCAAAAGAAGCGTGTTTCCCGCTTCAACCGCCAAAATAGACGCTTTTACGGATACCATGGATTTTATTGTTCCGGGACCTATCGCCGGCAGGTCAAATCGTAAATCCTGTCCCGGTTTGCAAATTTTAACCACGATCGCATTTTCTTCACCAAGCCGCCCGCCTCTTTTAATGGCCTCGTCGGTCCCTTCAATGGCTTCGACGGCCAAAACAACCTTATCCTTGACCACGATGGATTGTCCAATATCCAGCTTTCCGATACCTTTTCCAATCTTCCAACCAAATTCAATATCTTCAAACTCTTTTTTGGTCGGTTTTCGGGAAGTTAACGGGCCTTCCTCCACCAGAAGAGAAAAAAGATAGTAACTGGAATCCTTGATATGCAGCCCTTCTTTTTCCAAATCGGAAGCAATCGCCCGTAAAATCGCATCGTCTTTTTTTTCTTTTAAAGAGGAGAGTAAACGAACAGCCCTCAAATCGGGAAGGACATCTGTAAACAACCGGGTTTTTTTTATTCCCCCCGCCATGACAATATTTTGAACATGTTCGTGCTTAAATATCTTTATGAGTTTTCCCAGTTGTCCGACTTTAATCCAGAAAATTTTATCAACAAATGCTTCAAGATCCCTTTCCGTTTCCCCTAAATGAGCAACGGCGATGACTTGCTTTCCCTGGGATTTGATCTGACTCGCGAAAATGATTGGAAAACGGCCGTTTCCGGCAATCAAGCCAATTTTCTCCATTATCTGGAGATTCCCCTTTTGGACTGTTCGATAAATTGAATTAAGTAATCAACGTCAGGCTGGTTGAGCTGTTCTTCTTTAATTTTCTTAACGGCTTCAGTAAAGGTCGTCCCGGACCGAAAAATGATTTTATAGGCTTTCTTAAGAGCGCTAATCCGTTCATTTGAAAACCCCTTTCTTTTCAGGCCAATTAAATTAAGACCATACAAGGAGGTCCGGTTTCCGGCTGCACAGACAAAATGCGGTATATCCTGGGCAACGGCAGAAGCGCCGCCGATCATCACGTAATCGCCAATTCGGACAAATTGGTGAATGCCCGATAATCCTCCGACGACCGAATCATTACCCACTTCAACATGTCCGCCAAGGGTTGCGGCATTAGCTAAAATGCTCCGGTGGCCGATGATACAATCATGCGCCACATGAACATAGGCCATGAAAAAATTATCATCTCCAATAACCGTTTTTCCTTTTCCACTGCCTGTACCGCGGTGGACCGTCACGAATTCCCTAAAGGTATTATTTTTTCCAATAACCACCGACGTCTCTTCATTTTTATACTTAAGATCCTGGGGCGCCGCGCCGACGGAAATAAACGGAAAAAATTTGCAATCGGGGCCGATCTCGGTTTTCCCTTCAATGACGCAATGCGGACCGATCTGGGATCCTTTTCCAATATGAACTTTTTCCCCAATGATAGAATAGGGTCCGATGGTGACCCCCTCTTCGATCTCAGCCTTTGGGTGGATAATCGCAGTTGAATGCTTATTCATGGAGTTTTTCACGCTCCTTTTTCTTTCGAAATCATCGCTTTTAATTCGGCTTCACACACCAGCTCTTCCTTGACAAAGGCTTTTCCCGTCAATCTCCAATAAGGAGGGCGGCTCTGAAGGACTTCCACCTGAAGAAGGATCTGGTCCCCGGGAACAACCGGTTTTCGAAATTTTGCCTTGTCAATACTCAGAAAATAAACGAGGCTTCCCTCGACATTTTCGGCCGACTTAAAGGCAAGAACACCTCCAACCTGGGCAAGGGCCTCAATAATTAAAACACCCGGCATGATGGGAAATCCTGGAAAATGTCCCTGAAAAAAGGGCTCATTGATCGTCACATTTTTCAAACCAACGATTTTTTTCCCGATTTCCATTTCCACGATCCGATCGACTAATAAAAAAGGATATCGATGGGGAAGAATTTTTTGAATCTCGGATTGACTTAACATGACCCTCCCGGCTTAATCTACTGAAAATTTAAATGAAATCCTAATCAAGTTTCTGTATCTTTTGTTCTAAAGCCTCAATCTGTTCTTTGAGTGTTTGAATCTGCTTTTGCAAATTTGAAAGGTGGTTAAAAAGAATCACGGATCTTTTCCACTGAACGTGGGGAATGGCCGGAAATCCCGCGACGGTTTGGTGGTCCTCGATATCATGGGTAATTCCAGATTTCCCCGCCATCTTGACATGATTTCCAACCCGAACATGTCCTGAAAAACCGGTTTGCCCGCCCGTAACCGCATAATCTCCGATTTTGACACTCCCCGATATTCCGGTTTGCGCGGCAAAAAGACCATTTTCTCCGATGATGACATTGTGTCCGACATGGACCTGATCATCCATTTTTGTACCCTTTTTAATCCGGGTTTCACCCAGAGCCGCACGATCGATCGTTACATTCGCTCCAATTTCCACGTCGTCTTCGATGACAGCGATTCCGACCTGGGGAATTTTATGATGGACTCCCTCGACGGTTACAAATCCAAATCCATCGCTTCCAATGACAGCCCCGCTATGAATGGTCACCCTATGCCCGATTTTACTCCTGTCGCGGATGGAAACATTTGAATAAATTAACGCATCGTCTCCAATCGAGGTCCCTTTACCAATATAAACCCCCGGAAATAAGACGACCCGGGCTCCGATCATGACATCTTCATCGATAAAAACAAAAGACGCGATCGAGGGGTTTTCTCCGATCTTGACATTTTTTAAAATTTCGGCCTTTGAACTGATCCCGGGCGGAGGCAAAAATTTCTTCTGAAATAACTGAATGATTTGTATAAATGCAAAATAGGGATTGGAAACCTGAAGTTGATTTTTCTTGATCTCTTCATAAGGTTTGGAAACAATCACACAGCTTGCTTTTGTCGAAAGAACGGCGGGAAGATATTTTGGAAATGCCAGAAACGTGATTTCCCCCTCTCCGGCTTCATCTGCCGAGGCAAATCCGCGAATGGTCTGTTCAGGGTTTCCAAGAACCTTTCCGTTTACGTGTTGTGCAAGCTGTTCGAGGGTATACATTATTTAACACTGTTTGGCTAAAGAATATTGAGGATGTGTTCCTCTTCAGAGACCTCTTCGAAACTTGTTTACCCTTCCATAGTGTCTGTTAAGATAAGTGGTAAATTTCGGAGCCTGGAGCCACAAAGCTTGCTCGCGAGCGATTCCGCAGCGAAGCTAATGTTTTTGTTTTAATTGCCTCGATATTCGAACGATAGGCTTGAGATTAATATTTATTTGCTATTGAGTTTGTCCATTTCCTCAATGACTTTATCGCTGATATCCATTGAACTGGCCATATAAACGACAGTGCCAATATCGGGGTTTTTATCCAGGACCACCTGATAGCCCTCTTTTTCAGCGATCTTTTTGACGATATCTTCAAGATTTTTATTAAACTCGTGAAGGACTTCCGATTTTTTCTCCTGGATTTCTTTATTTAAATCCATTGCTTTTTTTTGATATTGAGCTAATTTTTTTTGAAAAAGAGCCTCTTTTTCTTTTTTGGCGTCATTGCTTAAAACCGATCCCTGCCGGCTCAATTCTTCCTCAAGCTTTTTAATTTCATCTTCTTCCAGATCAACGATTTTTTGACGGCTTTTAATATAATCCTCTAAAATCGCTTTTGATTTCTTTCCCGTTTTTGTCGAATCAAAAATCTTAATCGCATTGATATATCCAACTTTTAACGAGTCCGCCGCGAATGTTTCCTGAATGCCAAATCCTATTCCGGCAATTAACATTAAAAACATAACCCCGTATTTCATGAAAAACCTCCCACAAAGCTTGCTCGCGAGCGTTCCCGCAGCGAAGCTATAATTTTATATCCCAAATCCTATGTTTTGCACCCACTAAACCGGTTGCTTCACTTATCATTTATATTATTGTCGTCCTCTTAAAATACCGATCCGATACTAAAGTCAAATCGCGAGCTCTCTTCTGTTTCGCGGGGAAACAAATTCCGGCTCCATTCAAACCGAATCGGACCAAGTTGTGGAATGACCCAGCGAATACCAAAACCAGCCCCATATCTCAGCTTATCCACACTCACGACTTCTCCGAGGTCAAAACCTCTTCCCCCGTCAAAAAAGAAGACCCCTTTAATTTTAGCCTCCGTAACCAATGGGAACATCAGTTCGGCATTAAAGAGCAGCAATTTTGACGCTGGAATAATTTCTCCCGCCGGTCCGACGGGACCCGCTTTTCCATAATCAAACCCTCGGAGCGTATTCAATCCACCGACAATAAATCCCTCAAATAAAGTGGCACTGCCCTTAATCTCGTGGATATAACCGGTCTCGCCATGAAGGGAAAACACGGTATTCCAGATTAAGGGAAAATACCGGCTGCTATCAAGAACCACTTTATAAAATTGCGTGTTTCCCCCCAGTTCAGGGCCGGCAAAAGTCAATGAGAGTGAATTCCTGCTCCCTTTTGAAGGATCGAAAATAAAATCCCGGGTATCTCGCGCAATACCCAGACCGAGACTGCTGGTCACCGTTTGCCCTGAAGTGGAAATATCTTGAATCCGTTGAGAGGATGTGGTTAAAACGTCAAAAAAATCAACATATTGAAGTGTATAGCTTAAACTTCCGCTTGTATATTCGCCAAACGATTTTCCCAGAACAAGATTTCCCCCGACCTTTCTTTCTTTGTAGGAGACAAAATTTTGTTCCACCCTGAATAAATTAATGGAACCTGAAATGGGCAGATCATTAATGTAAGGATCTCTAAAAGTAATATCATAAATGGTGCTTCGGCCACCTAATTGAGCCTTTGTTTTCAATAAATATCCTCTGCCCAGAAAATTTCCCTCGTTAATTTCAAACATTCCGATTAGATGGTCTACCGAACTATATCCTCCCCCCAAACTAATTTGTCCTGTCGACTTTTCTTTCACTTTGACATTGAGATCCATTAGGTTTTCACTCACCCGTTCCGGTGAAATTTCGATGTTCTCATAAAAATTAAGATTTCTGATCCGTTCATAACTTCTTTTGAGAGATTTAGTATTAAAAAGGCCCTGTTCATCCAGGCGGATTTCCCTTCGAATAACTTTATCCCTCGTTTTTTCATTTCCTGAGATGTTAATTTTCCGGATATACGTCAGATTCCCTTCAGAAATTTCGAGCGTCAACTCTACCGTTTTTGAGGCGTTATCTGTCACAAATTGAGGAGTGATATTAAGAAACGCATACCCCCGCTCTCCATATAAATCGGTTAAGGTATTGATATCCTGGCGCAGGACATCTCTTTTGAAAATTTCTCCCTCACGGGTATTTATTTTTTTTAATAATTCTTCCGAGGGAAAAAGCGTATTTCCCGAGAAGTTGATTTTTCGAATCGAAAATTGGGGACCTTCAGAAATAATAAATTTTAAATTAAACCATTTTTTATCCGGGGTTAACGTCAACTCCGGCGCTCCGGCCTGAACGGTGAGATATCCGTTATTCAGATAAAGTTCTTTAATCCTTTCTGAATCGTTTTGGGCTTCCTCCGCTTTATAAACTCCCCGATCGGTCAGCCATGAGGTCAGCCAAAAAAATTCTTTCGATTCAATGATGCTTTTCAGTTTTTTATCATTAAAAACATGGTTTCCCTCAAATTGAACTGACTTGATTTTAGTTTTGGTCCCCTCCTTAATTGAGAAAACAAGGCTGGTCTGATTATTTTCAAGTTTTTCAATGACCGGAACGATTTCAACGTTATAGTAACCTTCACCTTTATAATATTGAATCAGCTTCTCCTGATAGGATTTAATTTGAGCAAGATCGATAAAAGTATCTTTTTTGATGTAAACTTTTTCTTTTAAAGTCTCCTTTTTTATCTTCTCATTTCCGATATAAGAGACATCTTTCAAGATCGGCTTTTCCGAGACGATAATAAAAAGTTTTATTCCTCCTTCAAAACCCTCCGTTTCAAACTTGATATCTTCGAAAAACCCGAGGCGATACAGGTTTTTAATTTCATTTCTGATCTTCTCAGGTGAATATTTATCTCCCTCGTTAATATCTAATTTTCCACGAATGGTCGAGGACTCAATCTTTTTATTTCCCTTAATTTCAATTCCCTTTATGTGAATTTGCGGGAGGGTTTCCTGGCTGTTTTCCTTCTCCACAGCCAACAGAACGTGTCCGTTTAAGAAGAAAATCATTCCAAACAAGAAAATTCCAATCCATTTTGTTTTTTCCAAAAATGACAACTCCAGCCGTTATTAAAATAAAGAGTGAATTTTCCGTTAGTCATTGTAATAAACGAAATATCCTACCATTTTTTTATAAAAAATGTAAATAAAATTCCGGCCCCCAGGAACATATAGCGATAGGATTTGTAACTCCTTGTTTTGCCTGTCATCGCGAGCGCCCGCAGGGTGCGTGGCGATCTCGGTTCACGATGGCGAGATTGCTTCGCTTCGCTCGCAATGACAACTTTCTATCGCTGGTCTTGGGCGGCCGCACGGTATTCGTCAAACCGATTCCTATTTTTCAATCAGAGCTTGGTTGTCGGCAAAACTATAGTAATCTCCATTTCCGATGATGATATGGTCCAGGACAGGAATTCCCAATAACTGACCCGATTTTACAAGGGTTTGGGTCAACGCAATATCCTCCTGGCTTGGAGCCGGGTCCCCGCTGGGATGATTATGGATTAAAATAAGAGACGCGGCGGAATTCTTAATGGCTTTATTAAAAACCTCTCGCGGATGCACAATCGTTTGATTCAAACTCCCTTTTGAAATTTCAACCCCGTGAATGAGTTGGTTTTTTGTATTTAACAAAACGACTTTAAAAATCTCCACTTTCAAGGAAGAGTATTCAGGAAAAAAATAGGAGTAAATTTCTTTACTCGATAAAAACTTTCCCTTCATTGATCTTTTATTTGAAACGACTCTTTTACCGATTTCAATCGCTCCAAGGATTTGTGCCGCCTTCGACGGACCGATTCCACCAATCTGACACAGCTCCACTACCGTCGCGCCGGCGACACCTTTTAAGCCATTAAAATGTTCAAGCAGTCTAAACGCAATATCCATTGCGGTTTGACCTTTTTTCCCCATTCGAATCATGATTGCTAATAGCTGGGCATCAGACAAAACCTCTGCTCCCTGATCAATTAACCTTTCGCGGGGTCTCTCTAATTCCGGCCAGGACGGTATCCCTGATTTTTCCATTTATTCTTCTCGCACCGACAAGTTTTGGACAAAATATGACAGAATTGGGCAATTTATACTCTTTAAATCTATCTTTATTTTATATAAATCTTATTTTTTCAATAGGTTACGAATATTGACAAAAAACGGTATATTTGTTGCATATATTGTCACACAAGAACGAGTAGGTCTTTAATCAACCTAAACGAGTTAAGGAGACTTCCATGAAATGTCCAAAATGTGAAGGGTTAATGTTTTTAGAGAGATTATCCGATTTTTTTCTCACCTTTTATGCATGGAAATGCGTCAACTGCGGAGCCATTATGGATCGCACCATCTTAAATAACAGGAAAAAAAGCAATATTTTTATTAATGAGCTCGCCTCAGTCGGGCCATCAAAGGAAGAGGAATAAGGCTTTATTCTTTAGGACATTTTAAAGGAAAACTTACCTTTCTTTCCTGATGGTTGGTCTGAATTCCGGCAACGACAAGTAAAACATTTTCACAGTGATTCAGCGAAACCTTCCTGAATAAAAGCAAGCCTTCAGCTTCCTGTCCGGGAGGAACCGACGCAGGCTTCACGATAAACCGTTTAATATTTTCTATATCCTCTTTTTGCTGCTCATACGGCTTTTGCAGCAATACGATTGAATCGCCCGGCAACTCTCCACGTTTATAATAATCAATTGCCCCATCTTCATTGAAAGTCTGAAACTCTTTTTCCTCACCATTTTTTAAAATCGATTGAAAAGGATCCCATTGAACTGGATTTTGGGTGCTATTGTGAACCCGGATTTCAATAGCCGTGAAAAATTGTGAAAAATCAAAATGATAAAAATCAAGATCTTTTGATTTAAATCCCGAGGTGTCTATCGGCCTAATTTGAATATCCACTCTGTCGCTTCCTAATTCCTTTTCCTTTTGGCCGCTCTCTTTTTCTGGAACAAGAAAAGGAGCTGAGGTGGAACAGGCCTGTAAAAATATTCCGTTAAAAAGAATTAAAGAAACAACCGCCGCAGCCGCCCTGGATTTAGTTTTTTGACCTATCATGTCCATTTTTTATGTTGCCTCTGCCTGTAAATTAAAAAGGTATTTTTTAAATTATATTTTCTTTATCGAAGAATGTCAAAATAAACAAGAAGATATGTTACAATCAAGGTTAACAGTAAATTTCTGGACTTAAATGATTAAGATATCCGGCGGATTAGAAAAGGGAAAACATCTTTCCGTGTTGGGTGGTCACGATTTACGCCCAACGGGCGCCAAAGTTAGACAGGCTTTATTTAACATTCTTGGAGACAAAATTATTCACTCCAATTTCCTGGACCTCTTTGCGGGAACAGGAGCCATAGGAATCGAAGCCCTTAGCCGGGGCGCAGATCACTCTACCTTCGTCGAAAAAAACAAAGATCATTTCAAACTTTTAAAAAAAAATATCGACCTTTTTCAGTTCACTCACAAATCGACTCTCCTCTGCCTGGATGTTTTCAAATATAAAATAAGTGAAGCACCTGGCTCTGCCAGTGCGGAACGCGGGGTTCGGGGGCATTGGGAGCGAAGCGAGCAGGCCCCTGAATATAAAAAAGACGTTTTATTTGATATCGTTTTTCTTGATCCCCCCTATTTAGCGGGTCTTTTGGAAAAATTATTGCCTGTCCTGGGAGAGAGTGATATGATTCAGAAAAGCGGTATCATGGTCGTCGAACATTTTAAAAAAATCTCTCTTAAAGATGACTATGGCCATTTTTCTCAGATGAAACGCTACCCGTACGGTGATACGATTTTGTCCGTCTACCAATATAGATAATTTCAACTTTACTGAGCATTGCAAATGACCCCTTATCAACGTTCAGACAAGGAAAATGATGAAAAGAGGCGTCTACCCGGGAACCTTCGATCCCGTCACCAACGGACATATTGATTTAATCAAAAGAAGTTTGGCCTTATTTGAAGAAGTGATTGTTGCCATCGCTCCCAGCCCGCATAAGCATCCCCTTTTTAACGTCGAAGACCGTCTTGAAATGATCAAAACGTCGGTCGCGGATATTCCAAGAGTCGAGGTGGAAGTTTTTGACGGCTTGTTGATTGATTATGTTCGTGAAAAAAAAGCAGTCGCTGTGATCAGAGGGCTTCGCGCCGTGTCAGACTTTGAATACGAGCTCCAAATGGCGTTAATGAACCGCAAACTCGATGCTCATATTGAAACGGTCTTTTTAATGCCCAGTGAAGAATATTCGTATTTGACATCCAGCATTATAAAAGGGGTCGCGGGTTACGGCGGCGATGTCAGAGAATTAGTACCTCCCGTTGTCTGGAAGTACCTTCAAAAAAATATGAGAAAGAAAAAAATATGAGGCTGGCAAAGCGTGTTTCTTCGATTAAACCTTCCGCAACTCTTGCGATGACGGTAAAAGCCAAAACCCTTACGGCGAAAGGGATTCCGATTATCGATTTTGGCGTCGGTGAGCCGGATTTTGATACGCCAGACGTTATTAAGAAAGGAGCCATTGAAGCGATCGAAAGCGGGTTCACAAAATATACGCCTCCGGCGGGAATCGAGTCCTTAAAAACGGCTATCCTTAAAAAAACATTAGAAGAAAAAAACATTTCATATGAAAAAAATGAAGTGATTATTTCGTGCGGAGCAAAACATTCGCTTTACAATATTGCCCAGGCGTTATTTGAAAAAGGGGACGAGGTTATTATCCCCTCGCCGTTTTGGGTCTCTTACCCCGATCAGGTCCTGATCAACGAAGGGACGCCGGTGATTCTTCCTACCCGGGAAGAAGAGGGTTTTCTGCTGGACCCCAGGGAATTGGAAAAATTAGTTACGTCAAAGACGAAAGCCCTTATCCTAAACTCCCCTTCTAATCCAACCGGCGCCGCTTATCCGAGAAAAAATCTTGAATCCATTGCTGAAATTATTTTAAAGTTCAAGCTAATCGTGATTTACGACGAAATTTATGAAAAAATTGTTTATGACCAATATCAACATGTCACTATCGCTTCTCTTGCCCCCGAGTTAAAAAACCAGACCTTGACCGTCAATGGCGTATCAAAGGCCTATGCGATGACCGGCTGGCGGATCGGCTATACATTGGGACCGCCGGAAATTATAAAAGCGATGGAAGTGATTCAAAGTCAAAGCACGTCGAATCCAACTTCGATTTCTCAAAAGGCCGCTATCGTCGCTCTTGAAAAAGGAGACCCGTTTACCCGTCAAATGGTCGTTGAATTCGATAAAAGAAGAAGGTACATGGTCGGTCGCTTGAATAAAATTCCTGGAATTAAATGTTTCTTACCCCCGGGAGCCTTTTATGCTTTTCCAAACATTTCTTTTTATTATGGAAAAAGGGGGCCCATGGGATTGATTCAAAATTCAATGGATATGGCCAATTATCTCCTGGAGGAAGCTCATGTCGCCGTAGTGGCCGGCGAGCCTTTTGGTAATGATCATTACATTAGATTATCTTATGCGACGGGAATGGATAAGATTACGACGGGTCTTGACCAGATCGAAAATGCGCTATTAAAGTTAAAGTAGTTGCGTTGTGGAACGTTGAACCCAAGAACAGCGATAGGATTTGTAACTCCTTGTTTTGCCTGTCATCGCGAGCGCCCGCAGGGTGCGTGGCGATCTCGGTTCACGATGGCGAGATTGCTTCGCTCGCAATGACAACTTTCTATCGCTGTTCTTGGGTTGAACTGTTGAGTGGGAAAATGAAAATAAATAAAGGAGAATGAAAGAAAAGTGCCTATTTATGAATATGAATGCGAAAGCTGCAAACACCAATTCGAGTTGATTCAGAAATTCAGTGACCTTCCTGTCAACGAGTGCCCTCTCTGCAAAGGAAGCGTAAAAAAGCTCATTTCTTCTTCTGGAATCAGTTTCAAAGGCTCAGGATGGTATGTTACTGACTATTCAGATAAATTAAAAAATAAATCGGATGGCGAAAAAAAGAAGCCCGGGGGGGACGGTAAAGAAAGCAAATCTTTAGAAAAATCAGAAAGCCCGAAAGAAACTTCTGCAAAAGCTGCACCCCCTGTCCCGGCAACAAAACCGGGGGAAAGTAAAAAATAAACATAAAAAGGGAAACAATTTTTGTTTCCCTTTTTATGTCCGTCAGGATTTCTTTGAGGCCTTCTTTGGAGGCGCTTCTTTAACCGCCTGGGCCGGCGGCGGGGTTGCAGGATAAGGGGGAGGAAGATAATCAAGCGGGATATTCTCCACCTTTTTGTCCTTAAAACTCATCACAAAAACCGTAAGCGCCGTCGCCTCGTCATCCGTCAAATGAAAGTTCGGCATAATGGTTGGCGGTTGAGGCGGAGTAGCTTGAGGATTTCCGGGGGTAACTTTTTGGGGATCTTTAAAATGCTCCCACTCCCAGTTTTTAATCGATTTAACCGGATTTTCAACATGCGAAAAGTCATGAACCAGGTGAAAAGAAAGTTCCGTTCTCGTCCCAAAAGCAGAAAGTTCAGGAGCCAAAATTCCTGAGAAACCCATCTGTTTAATGGTATGGCATGCCCCGCATCCTTTCGCCATCACCAGGGCTTTCGCCTGCATTAAAACAGGAGCTTCTTTAAAGTTTACGTCGGCGCTGTAAACATTGATATGACATTTAGTGCACGACGAATAAACAAAAATACCTGTTAAAAGCTGTCGATCGACATGTTCAACAAACCCATGGGTTTTTTCGACTGAATTGCCCTGCGGATCCCCCTGGTGGCAGATCGTGCATCCAAATTTCTCAAAAGGATGCTTTCTCATAAACTCCCCTTCATTTAAAAAGGGATGAGATTTAAAAGGTTGTTTGGCGTCCGCAAAAAACTTGGCGTTTGAAATCCCCATGTGACAGCTCGTACATCGGTCTATCCGGTTGAGCACGTTATTCCAGTTCTGCTTTATGGTCAGAGGAAGATTGGCAAGTTTCGGATCTCCGGCTTTTTCCGCTAAAAGCACGTTGTACTCCTGCTGATATTTTTTCCATTCAGGATGTTCTTCTTTATAAGTCGCAAATCCAAGTAAAACAAAAATCAGCAAACTTAAGCCCGCAAAAAGAATGGTATTTCGATACATGATTTACTGGTCTCCCTTTTTTTTAAAGGTTCTTTCCTGCCAGATTTGAATTCCAACAAAAAGAAGGGTGATTAAAATAGTTCCCACCAATAAAAACATTCCAATCCAGAAGCGTTGCATAATTTCCCTCCTATTATATTCAGGGGCCCATCGGAGAAATGATTAAAACCATATGTTCGCTTTCACAGCGAAGCTGTGTTTTATTTTATATTTTAAAAAACGGAGTAACCAGCAAATATTTAATATTAAAAACCAGACGGAGTATAATCTTAATCGGAACGCCCATCATCAGCAAAAAAAGCATCATTGTAATATTATAACGGGCAAAACCCAGGGATTTAAAAAAATTTCTGAAAAATATAAAAGGAATGGTCATCCCGACGACAAAATACCCCAAAACGGTCGCATAAGCGATCAGTTGGGCGGCAGATTTACTGATTCCCCACGAAGTCAAGATGACTGAATAGTCGATTAAGCTCACGCCGGAAGGAGGTTTATGAAGTTCCCAGTTATCCCACGGCCAATACCATTGCCAATCCAAACCTCTAAAATAAACGCCTACGACGATCATGATGTACCACAACGCCAAACCAAAGGAAAAAGTCCAAATGGCAAACTTTCTGTCAGAGTAGTTATATTGACCCACCCCTTTCGGATTCACATCGATATACGGAAGAAGAATCATCCCCACGATAATAAAACTCGGCAACACAACTCCTGCCAGCCACGGATCAAAGAAGACCAGAAGTTCCTGCAGCCCTAAAAAATACCATGGGGCCTTCATCGGATTAGGCGTTGTATCCGGACTCGCCATTTCTTCAAGCGGCGCCCCGGAAATCATCGTCAGCACAATGAGGATAGCGGTGGAGAGCAAGATCGCAATCAGTTCAATAAAAAGCAGATTCGGCCAGGAAAACACGGTGGTCTCAGGCTCTTTTTCCGTAATAGGCGACGTTCCTTTTACGAGTTCGACCAATCCGTAACTTTTTTTCGGATCTTTAGGAAAGATTTCATGTTTGATCTCTATTGCCATTGCGATGCCTCGATTTTTAAGGGATAAAAATTAATATTAATTTATAGCGGTCCCGAAAACCCGTCTTTTCTGATTCTCCAGAAATGAACGGCCAGAAATACGGTCGCCAGTAACGGGAGGCCGACACAGTGAAGAACATAAAATCTTAACAGAGTGCTCTGGCCGACGACAGTTCCTCCCAATAACATAAACCGGATATCGTTATCGACTCGCATCCCCATTTCTCTTCCAAATGGGCCGGAATATCCGATCAGAGGGCTGGCCTCGGCCATTTTTGAACCCACCGTCACCGCCCAAAGGGCTAATTGATCCCATGGCAGCAAATATCCTGTCCAGCTTAATAACAACGTTAGCACCAGGAGTAAAACACCAACCACCCAGTTAAACTCTCTTGGGGGTTTGTAAGAACTCGTTAAAAAGACGCGTGTCATGTGAAGCCAGACCAAAAAGACCATGGCATGAGCGCCCCAGCGATGGAGGTCACGCATGAGATTGCCGAAATAAATGGCATACTGTAAATCTTTAATGTTCTGGTAGGCGCTTCGGGTGTCCGGAACATAATAAAACATTAAGAAAACGCCTGTAATGGTCAGGAGGATAAACATGAAAAAGGTTAGTCCGCCCAGGCACCAGGTATATCGAATCCGAAGCGCGCTCTTTCTCACCTTTACAGGATGTAGATGCAACAACACATTGGAAAACATCACCAGTGCGCGATTGGTATCCGTATCCGGGTATCCATGGCGAAAAATGGATTTCCATACCTGGGTTTCGACAATCTTGTTTTTTAAGTTTTCCATCCAGTCGGCCATTCTTTTTCTTCTCCCGCAAAGCTGGTTTTTTAATTAAGCGCTCTTAACAAAATAGGGTGCTGTTTCGCGTGGGGGTTCCTCAACCGTCAACCCTTCTGCAGTCGATTCCGGATCAGGATCCTGACGGTTCAGAAAATTTACAGAAATCTGGTTGTCGGCAGCATCGATCGAAACCGCCGCTCTCCAGAGGGTTCTTGGAGCAGGACCTCCCCTTACATTCCCGTAGATATCGTAAATACTCCCGTGACACGGACATCTGAAACGCTGCTGGTCAGGAAACCAGTTCGGCGTACAGCCCAAATGTCTGCAAATCGCAATCAGGACATATAAACCCCGGTCGTTTTTTACGACCCAGATTTGACGTTCTTTTTTAAGGCGTTCGTCAACGCCCATTCCAAAATCAGCGGCCTTCCCAATTTTAAAAACAGTGGGAGGTTCATACAAAACGGTTGGAAACATGAATTTATAGGTGCCAACAGCCGAACCCCCGACCGATGCCAAAAGGCCGCCCCAACCAATCAAGTTAAAAAATTTTCTGCGGCTCATTTCGCTGGACTTGTTTGGCTTATTTTTATCTTCGCTACTCATGGACTTTTACCTCCTGGGTATATTCAAGATGTTCCATTGTAATGGCCCGGGTTGGACACCGTTTCGCACAATAACCGCAACGGATACAGACATTCCCATCCCATATCATGGCTGTTCCCAACTTTTTTAATTTGACATCCGGCTGCCCATCAGTCGAGTCTAAAGAAATTTCATAATAATTTTCGATGGCTTTATGGATAGCCGGGGTCTGCTCCATTTGCTCCAGGGGAATCATTTTCAAAGCAAACTCGGGGCAAATATCAACACATCCTCCGCATAAAATACAGAGGTCTCCGTTAAAAATCGGGTTAATATGACATTTTAGACAACGGGTGCCTTCATTCACTGCGGTTTTTTCGTGAAACGATAATTCAGCCAGTTCAAAATTGGAGGCTCGTTGGGAAGGGAGCAAGAGAGCGGGGTTTTGTCTGGGGATTTTTGTCCAATCCGCCGGCATTTCGTGATCTCTCACGCCATCGCCGATTAACGTAGAGACCCCTTTATTCAAAATCTCGATGTTTTTTCCGGTCAGATAAGAATGGACCGCCTTTGCCGCTTTTTGTCCTCCGGCAATCGCCTCGATAAAAATTCTCGGTCCTGTGACAACGTCCCCGACCGCAAAAACCCCGGGCACATTCGTAGACATATCGGAATTGACGGAAATGGTCCCGCCTCTTCCGATCTTTATTCCGGGGGATTGATTTAAAAACGTAATATCCGAGGCCTGACCGATCGACGCAATAATCGTATCCGCCTCCAGAATCCATTCACTCCCGTCATGAAACTTCGGACTAAATCTCCGCTGTTCATCGAAAAGAGATTTTACTTTCGTACACTCCAGCCCGGTCACTTTTCCATTCTGACCGACAGCCCGTTTTGGACCGTTTCCAGGATGGAAAATAACGCCTTCATCCACAGCGTCTTCAATTTCCATCGGATCGGCCGGCATTTCATCCCATGATTCCAGGCAAACCACATGAACTTCCGGACAAAGCCGAACAGCGGTTCGGCAGACATCCATTGCGACGTTTCCACCGCCGATGACGATCACTTTTTTCCCAAGATCGACTTTTTCATGTTCCAGATAAACTTTTTGTAGAAAATTCAAACCCTCCATAAACCCTGGAAGCGTATGTCCCTCAATATTGAGGGTGCGAGGAAGCCAGCATCCCACGGCAACGACAACAGATTTAAATTCCTTTTGAATTTCCTCAAAGGAAATATCTTTTCCGACCCTGGTCTTCAACCTGGCTTCGATCCCCATGCTCATGATCGCATCTATTTCGGCTCTGATCAGGGGACGCGGCAGACGATATTCGGGGACCAGGAAAAACATTCCCCCGAGAAAAGGCTGCGCTTCAAATATCGTCACCCGGTACCCTAAACGGGCAAGATCATGGGCGGCGGTCAATCCTCCTGCTCCAGAACCGATGATCGCAACCTTTTCACCGGTATTGATTCCATAAGGCCGGCCGGAAGCCGTCGAGTATTTCAGGGTTCCTGAAGGATCTTTCAAAGTTTCGACCCCGTATTTTTCTGTAACGAAGCGTTTTAGGGCGCGAATGGCAATTGGACGGTCGACATTTCCCTTATTACAAGCAGTTTCACAGGGCGCATTGCAGACCCATCCGCAAATTGACGCGAAGGGGTTCGGTCCCCTGGCGATGGCGTAGGCTTTTTCATATTCGCGATTGGCGATCGCTTGAACGTAGGCCCCCGCGTCAGTTCCCACGGGACAGGCTGCCCGGCATTCCACTTCGTTCGCAAAATACTCAAGACCGGGAACATCAATCTTATATTGATGATTATTTGTGGAACTCATCGGGAAACCTCCATCAAACCATGGATGTTTATTTTAACATTTTTCGTTGTTGAAATAACCTTTTTAATAAAAAAAGAAAACCCATCACAAATAAAATCCCGGCAGCCACACTCCATCCGTAACCCTGCTTCGCTCCCCTGAATTCGACCATTTCAACGTCAACCGCCGTTTTCCTTTCGGTTTTTTTATCCTCCGGATTAAAAAGAGCTTTGATCGTTTTAATCTCTTTACCGGCCATTATTCTGATTTCATCCCCTAAATTATTATTATGGAGATGAAGTAAAACCTCATAATGGCCCTTTTGATCTGTAAAAACCGTATTTCCTTCCCCTGTCACGGTGTCTGAAATCATCACTTTAACATTGGGTTGAGGAGCGCCGGAGGAATCTTTAACGGTTCCATAAACCGTAAACCGATGATCCGTTTCGTGGGTGGCAAAGGCCTTGTTTTTACCAAAAACATTTAAACAAACGATAAAAAACAGACAAAGAAATAACTGAATAACAAAACGGAAAATAAACACTTTAGAAATCAACAATTTTTAAAAGTGGCGCGTTTTTTAATTTATTTGAGCGGCCTGGCAGGTCAGTTGACTCTAACTTCATTTAATCCATTATTGTTTAGATTTTTTCAAAAATGAAACAAAGTTTTATTGGTATAACACAGGTATTTTTTAATGTCAAATTCTTTTTTGGTTCCTTTTCCTTAGGTTAAATCCTGTATAACTTTTTGTTTTTCACCTGTTTGATGTGGTACACTTACGGGCAAGTTACTTAAAAAAACATGTTTTACAGGTTCAAAACCAAATAAAAACCAAGAAATCGGAAAAATGAAAAAAATCGGAATAATCGCGAAACCTTTTGGTTCTGAAGTCAAAAAAATTATCGAAGAACTCCTGCTCTGGTTGAAAGAAAAAGAGAAAGAGGTTTACCTGGACCCCGAAACGGCCGCAAGCTTTTCAGACCGGCCGCATTTTTTCAAGATTCCTTTTATTCCTCAGCAAATGGAACTGGTCATTGTCCTGGGAGGCGACGGAACTCTTTTGTCTGTCGCCCGGTTGATTGAGGGAAATAATGTTCCGATTCTTGGGGTCAATCTCGGAGGTCTGGGCTTTTTAACTGAAATTAATATGGAAGACCTTTATCCCACGCTGGAAAAGATCTTTCAAAATGAATTCCTCGTTGATGAGAGGATCATGTTAAAAACCAGCGTTGACCGGCAGGGGAAAAAAATAGCCCACTCCCACGTTCTTAATGACGTCATCATCAACAAAGGCGCCCTGGCCAAAATGATTAAACTCGAAATTTATTCCAACGGACACTTCCTCTCTTCCCTACGGGGCGACGGCCTGATCGTTTCCTCGCCAACGGGCTCTACGGCTTACTCTCTTTCCGCCGGAGGCCCTATTCTCTACCCGTCTGTTGACGCTCTCATTTTAACCCCAATCTGTCCCCATACGCTTACCCAGCGTCCTATTGTCATCCCCTCCGAAATGAAACTTGAAATCATCCTCAAATCAAAAGAAGAAGGAGCCATGGTTACGTTTGACGGCCAGGTTGGATTTTCATTAAGGCTGGAAGATCAAATTCATATTGAAAAAAGTGAAGCGAAAACCCAGCTCATCCGATCTCCCGGTTTGAGTTATTTTGATGTTTTACGGAATAAGCTGCACTGGGGAGAAGGAAAGAACCGGTAAAACCTTACCCTTCCGAAGGCCGGGTTTGGACAGAAGCAAGTTTGTCAACCGTTTCCCGGGGCAGTCGTTTAACTTTTCCGTTTAATCCCACACAAACCAATTTGGTCAACCCGTCGACCACCAATCTCCCGCTTTTTTTCTCATAAATACGATAGGTAAAGGTTAAAACGGTTCGAGTGACCTCCGTTAATTCCGTTTCAATTCGAAGAATATCCCGATACCGCGCCGGAGATCGATAAAAGATGACACATTGAACCACGGTAAAGACATACCCCTCCTCCATGAGTTTTAAAAGAGGGAGCTGCAAAGTCTCTAAAAGTTCAGTTCTCGCCCGCTCGAAATATTTTAAATAATTGGCGTAATAAACCACCCCTCCACAGTCTGTGTCTTCATAAAAGATACTGATTTCCATAAATTGATTTCTTTTCCGTTCGTTAAATAAGAGAATCCAAGAACAAAGATAGAAAGTTGTCATTGCGAGCGAAGCGAAGCAATCTCGCCATCGTGAATCGAGATCGCCACGCACCCTGCGGGCGCTCGCGATGACAGGCAAAACAAGGAGTTGCAAATCCTATATATATATATGGGATGGACCCATCCCTCTTTCAAAATGCCTTGAGAGAAGGCATGATGGATGTTGATAAGGTTTGAAACATTCATCCAATAAAAGAAGGAGGGTCCAGATGAACGTTACCACATTAGGGATTGATATCGCAAAACAAGTGTTTCAGCTTCATGGGATCAATGAGAAAGGAAAAGTGATCTTAAGGAAACAAGTCAGTCGCAAGAAGCTTTCCGAAGTCATTGTGAATCTTCCTCCCTGTGTCATTGGGATAGAAGCCTGTGGAGGTGCCAATTACTGGGCCCGGGTTTTTGAGAAGATGGGACATACCGTGAGACTCATCAGCCCGCAGTTTGTAAAGCCGTACGTGAAGAGTAATAAAAACGATTCTAACGATGCGGAAGCGATCTGTGAGGCCCTGACCCGGCCGAACATGCGATTTGTGCCGATTAAGCGCGTGGATCAACAGGACATCCAGAGTCTTCATCGGATGCGGGATTTAATCATTAAAGATCGCACGGCGCTTGTGAATCAAATTCGAGGATTATTAGCGGAGTATGGGATTGTCATTCCCCAAGGAGTGGCCAGTGTTCGTCGGCGTCTTCCGGCGATCTTAGCCGATACGGACAATGAACTGACCGGCATGAGCCGGGAGTTATTTTATGAGCTTTATCAACAGCTTTTGGCCTTTGATCAGAGGATAGCGGGATATGACCAAAGGATCAAGCGGGTGTTTGAGGCTCATCCAATATGTCAAAAGATTGGGAAGATCGAAGGGATAGGCCCTATGACTGCCACAGCGGTGGTGGCCTCGGTGGGAGATGCGAAGATGTTTAAGAATGGCCGACAGATGTCAGCCTGGATGGGTTTGGTTCCGCGCCAACGCTCAAGCGGAGGAAAGAACGTCTTACTGGGGATCAGTAAACGAGGTGATCGGCATCTGCGAACGCTTTTCATTCATGGGGGACGATCCGTGGTCAAACTGGCTTCCAATAAAAAAGATCCCCGAAGCCAATGGATCAGAAATATTAAGAACCGGCGAGGCGCCAACGTTGCGGCAGTGGCCCTGGCCAACAAAAATGCTCGAATTGTCTGGGCCTTAATGACAAGTGAAGAAGCCTATCGAAAAGCGGATTAGGACTTAAAGGACGAAATAAAAAAAATAAACTAAAAAAAAGAAAAAATGTTTGCAGGGAACAAAAAAGGAGGATAACCCCGCCAAGGATTGCTGGGATTGTTTTTAATAATAGATGGCAAGACAGGTCAGACCGGTGCTCTCAGAACCTGACAAGAACAAGGGCCAAAAAAGGCCGTATCTCTGATAAGGAGAGAGCGCGCGGATTCCATCGGGGCCAGGAAGCAAATAAAACTTCCAACCAAAGGCCGAATATATGAATGCAATCTGCTCCTTCTGCGCCTCAATTGAAAAACATCCTTGCGAAACGGGATGGGTCCATATCTCTGTTCCTGGAAGAATACCCGCATTTGAAGAACTGATCACAAATATGATAAAATAAAAAAATGGAGAAAAAAAGAAACTTTTATAACCTGGCCAGGAGAATTGAAAAATTAGGGCAAAGTTCTTCCCGCATTAAAATCAGTGTCCCTGAAAAAATCCGGCACGATCAAGAAGAATATCCTCTTTATGTGCTTTATATATCACAGAATAAAAAACCGTTTCAATACGTTAAAAAAAATATTTGTCTCTCTGCCGGTATCCATGGGGATGAGCCGGGAGGCGTGGAGGCGATTCTTTCGGTCATCGAATCGAAGGCGTTTCAGGACCTTTATCTGCAATCGTTCGATTTTATCGTTTTTCCCTGCATCAATCCCTCCGGTTATGAATATCACCAAAGAGAAAACCTGTCGGGAATAGACCTCAACCGGCAATTCAACCATTGTTCCCCTCCTCGCGAGGTGCTCTTTGTTAAAGAAATTATTCATTCTATTCCGTTCAGGCTGCATATTGATTTTCATGAGGATATCGATACGCCTGGCTTTTATCTTTATGAAACGGTCCAAAGCGGAACCCCCAGGTGGGGGGAAAAAATAATTAAAGCCGTTTCAAAACAATATCCCATTAATCTCCGCGAACAAATCGAAGGTCTCTTTGCCAAAAACGGGGTCATCGGAAGAGATGAACAAACCCCGTCTCCGAATTTCCAGGAAATTCTGCAAAAGACCCCGGGTTGGCCGCTGGCTTTTTATTTTTTCTCAAAAGGGACGTCTCATTCTTTAACTTTCGAAACGCCCGTCCACCTCACAATAAAAGAACGGGTCGACATCCACTCAACCGCTTTTTACACCGCTCTGGAATCGTTAAAAAGGTGAGCCGATTCAGTTGCCAAAGAGGCTCTTTAAATTATCGGAACCCTGCTCGGCCAGACCCGTTAAATTAATTAAGAAGGTGACCTGGCTTTTTTCCGGAAAACGGACATATCCCACAGAAAAACCCCAGCAATTTGCAATGTACCGAATGCCGTAATCCGCTTCGGCGACAATATTATTTTGATAATCAAAATAATATTGTGCCGCGAAGGTCCACCGATAGGGAAGAAAAATTCTAACCGTCGAGGTTAAAAAGCGAATGGGGAAGGGTTGATCTTGAAGAAGGCCCAAAGAGAGCGGGTTAAAAATATCCCCCTTTTTCGGAATGGAACCCTGTCTGGAAAATCTTTCTCCAACAGAAAAAAAACCTAAACCCGGAGAGTCGATTAAAATATCGGCATTAAAAATATCAGTGGACCCGCTGTAAAAATTAAAATAACCGTCGGTCTTGACCTTAAATTCTCCCGAACGGATCATCATTTCCGATCTCAAATCTGAAAATCTCCCCTCCGTTGGATTGACCAGATAACTATCGGTTAATTTTAAATAAAACACCTCCTCTTTTTTCAGGAGACGATTCGTCAGCGAATAAGTAAAAAGGTTCTTATCCGGGATAAAATCGAGATTATCAAATTGGGGGAGATCTGATTGGTCTACCGGAGGGACATATTCGTAAAGGAGAGAGGATTCAATCACATGCGTTAAAGCTTCTGAACCGCCATAAACCCGGCTGACGCTGGAATCCAGGCCCACCCCCAGATCTGAAATATTTCTTTCGAATTTATGGTCCTCTGAAATACTTCTCGTGTAAATCGTTTTCCGGAGACCTGCCCGCGGGGTCAAAATTCCAAAATGAGGAAGCGGTATTTCATCAATCAACCTGACATAGGTATCGGAACGTCCCGCTTTTAAACCGGTTTGCCGGTAAAAATAGGTCGCGGTTGAATTAAAATCAAGATACAAAGGAAAGGAAAAAATGGGCGCTGTGTGAAACGAATATCCGACTTCAGGTAACTTTTGAAGAGTCAAATCGCTATCCGTCGTCAGATCTCGGGTAAAACGCGTCAACAAATAAGCCGTTTGGTTTTCCCATATTCCTGAAACATAAACGTTCGATTCCAGGCTTCGCTGGCTTCGATCAATCGTGGATACGCTTAAATCTTTAAAAAAATCCTGGTCACTCACATAGTTAAGCGAGATTCTGGCATTGACATGTTCAGAAAGGGTCTGTGAATGGCCATATCTCACCTCCGAACGTTCCAACCCCACCAGCGTATCCTTAAAAAAATGGGTAAATAAGCTCCCGCTGGAAGAAGAATTGACAACATACCGATACTCGATTTCCGCACCCAGCCCTCTTAAGGATCTGTAATCGACCGAAAAAGTCGCATCCTGGTTTTTAGCAATCACCCAATAAAAAGGCTGAAGAATTTTAAAACCGTCCTGACTATTGTAATCCAATTTAGGAATGAGGAGCCCGCTCTGACGTTCTTTTATAATCGGCAAATAAAGAAAAGGCGAATAAAAAACAGGAATATTCCTGATTTCAAAAAAAACATTCTTTCCCGTTAAATAGTGGTCTGGACTCACTTTAAGTTCGCTTGTGGTAATTCTCCAGGGAAGCGGAGGTGAAGGGTCCTGGTATTGAATGCACTCGCAGGTGGTCACCATGGCGTTTCTGGCGAAGTACTCATTTCTGTCGACTTTTTCAATGATCTCCCCATCCAAATGATAGTGATCAGGCCCAAAGATCATATGACCCTGGTAAATAATCCCTGTCTGACTTTTTACATTCAGAACAACTTTATCGGCCTTGATCTGATTGGCTCCTTCTGAAATGATGACGTGCCCCGAAATTTCCATTTGGCCGGTTCCCTGATTAAAATTGACGACATCCCCGGACATTTCTTTCGTTTCCTGAATCATTTTGATATGGCCTGTCGCCACATAGGTTTGCGTTTCCTGAAAAAATTCCAGATGATCGGCCTGTAACTGGATAGGCTCTTTGCTTAAACCCTTTATCGGTTCCTGAGCCTGTGCCGGCGCGGAATAGAAAAGAAAAGAGGTCATCATAATAAAAAAATAAAGGATGAAGGGAAAAAATAGGAGGCGGGTCTTATCCATGAAGGGGTACAGTAATATGAATTCCTTCCAGGGCCGCCTTAACCTCTCCGATGGTATAAAGAGACCCCGCGAAACAAATGATGTCATCGGGAAGGGTCCTGGTTCTTAAAAATCGGAGCGTCTCACTGATCGTTTCAATCAGATGAACAGGTTTAGAGGTTGGGGGGAGAGCCTCGCGGAGGTCTTGAGGCGGAGCCGCGCGCTGAAAATGCGGTTGGGTTAAAATGATTTCGTCCGCCCAGGGAAATAAGGCCTCGCCGATTTTGTAAATATCTTTATCTTTCATAATACCGAGAATTAAATATTTATTCCCCGAAGAATTCAATCCCCGTAAAAATTCAGCCAACACTCTGGCCCCTGCCGGGTTATGGGCGCCGTCTAAAATCATCAAAGGTTTTTCCTTAATGATTTCAATTCTTCCGGGCCAGTCAACCTTTTGAATTCCTTCTCTTAGATGTTCTTCCGTGACTTTGAAACCTTTTTCCAGGATTAACTCCAACGCAGCCAGGGCAAGAGAAACATTGGCTTTTTGATGCTCCCCCAGTAATGGGGTCGACAAATTGGAAAAAGAACGATTGATCCCTTTGTAGTCAAAAAAACTTTGAAATTGCGCAGACGTTAAGGATTTGAATGAAAAATCGCTCCCTAAACGAAAAACCGGGGCATTCAGGGAAGCGGCCGTCCGGGAGATCAGGTCACGGACCCCAGGTTGAGAAACGCCTGAAACCACGGGAACCCCTTTTTTAATAATCCCGGCCTTTTCGTTGCCTATTTCAAACAGGGTGCTTCCCAGATATTCCTGATGATCATAGTCGATATTGGTAATCACTGAAACCAGCGGGGTTAAAACGTTCGTCGAATCCAATCTCCCGCCCAGCCCAACTTCGATTACGGCAATATCGGCCTGCTGTTCCAAAAAATATAAAAAGGCCATCGCCGTCGTGAATTCAAAAAAAGTCGGGGTATGCTTCATTGAATTCATAATCGAGCGGGTCAGTCGTATGACATCTTTTTGAGCGATCGGAATAGAGTTCACAACAACGCGTTCGCTGAAATCAATCAAATGAGGGGACGTATATAGCCCGACTTTATATCCGGAAGCCTGGAGGCAGGCCGCCAGCGTGGAGCAGGTGGACCCTTTTCCATTCGTCCCGCCGACATGAATGGTTTTCAGATTCTGATGGGGATTATTGAGATTTGACAACAACTCGAACATGGAGGAAAGACCCAGCTTCATCCCGTTCTTTTGCAACAGGAACAAATATTCGAGGGTTTTCTGATACGTCATCGATGTGGGATGAAATCCGTCTGAAGCTGGATTTACGAAATAAAAAAGCCTGCCAGGTGACTTAAAGTTTCTTTTAATTTCTTTCTTTCGACGATCATATCCAGCATCCCGTGTTCCATTAGAAATTCAGACCTTTGAAATCCTTCCGGAAGCTGTTGTTTAATGGTCTGTTCGATTACCCGGGGACCTGTAAAACCGATTAACGCCTTCGGTTCCGCTATATGAATGTCACCCAACATTGAAAAACTGGCGGTGACACCTCCAAAGGTCGGGTCGGTTAAAATAGAAATAAAAGGAACGCCGGCTTCGTGAAGTCTGGCCACGGCCGCGGACGTCTTTACCATCTGCATGAGAGAAAAAATCCCCTCCTGCATTCTGGCCCCGCCGGAAGAACTGACCAAAATAAGGGGGTGACGAGTTTCAGCCGACCTTTCGGCCGCACGGACGATTTTTTCTCCCACCACACACCCCATGCTCCCGCCCATGAAGCTAAAATTAAAAACTCCAAAAACCACAGGCAGACCGTTAATCAGGCCATCCCCGTAAATGAAGGCGTCCCTCTGCCCCGTTTTCTCCTGATAAACCTTCAGACGGTCTTTATATCTCAAAATGTCTTTAAAATTCAGGGGGTCGGTCGGCTCCATTGCGGCGTCGCGTTCCTTAAAACTCCCCTCATCCAGAATCAGGGCAATCCGTTCCTCAACAGAAATCGGAAAATGATAATCGCACTTCGGGCAAACATGAAAGTTTTTTTCCAGCTCTTTTCGATAAACCAACTCCCTGCAGTTATTGCATTTAACCCAGAGACCTTCCGGGATTTTTACCCGACGTCCTTCAGAGGGTTCGAGTCGGTTCGTCCTTTTAAACCACGCCATACATATCCACACCTTTCAATCCGATCGTTGAGAAGAGGCCATATGCAAGGCCGCAGGAGCGAGGCAACCGGAGTGTACAAAGTCAGTACATGAGGATTGCCGAACGACGAGAACGCGGCAGATGGCCTCTTATCGACGTATCGGACTATAGGTGCCCATTTCCCAGGACGCCAGATACTTTTCCTGCTCACGCGTCAGCTTATCAATATGAATTCCCAACCCGTCCAATTTCAACCGGGCGATTTCTTTATCAATTTCCTTTGGAACCGCATAGACTTTCTTTTCAAGCTGGGAGGCATTCTTAACCATATATTCCGCGGATAACGCCTGGTTGGCAAAGCTCATATCCATCACCGAGGAAGGATGTCCTTCCGCGGAAGCCAGATTAATCAGTCTTCCCTCCCCCAGAAGATTAATCCTGCGGCCGTTTGGAAGGGTATATTCATCCACAAATTCCCGAATCACTCTTTTCTTCCTGGCCATTTTTTCAAGGGCCGGGATGTCGATTTCCACATTGAAATGACCTGAATTGGCAACGATCGCGCCATCTTTCATTACGGCAAAGTGCTCCTTACGGAGAACCTTAAGGTCGCCGGTCACCGTACAGAAGAAATCTCCCAGGGACGCAGCCTCGGTCATCGGCATCACGCGGTAACCATCCATCACCGCTTCCAGCGCTTTTAAGGGGTCGATCTCTGTCACGATCACATTGGCGCCCATTCCGTGGGCCCGTAAGGCTAAACCTCTTCCACACCACCCATAACCTGCCACGACAAACACAGACCCCGCCACTAACCGGTTGGTCGCTCTCAAAAACCCATCCAGCGTGCTCTGTCCTGTTCCATACCGATTATCAAACATATGTTTCGTGTCAGCGTCATTGACCGAAATGACCGGAAATTTCAAGACCTTTTTGTCCGCCATACTTCGAAGCCTGATGACACCGGTTGTCGTTTCTTCTGTCCCCCCCACGACATGCTTTAGAAGTTCAGGCCGTTCGGAATGAAGCGTGGAAACCAGGTCTGCCCCGTCATCCATCGTAATCGCGGGTCTATAATTTAAAGCCGCCTGGATATGGCTATAATAGGTTTTATTATCTTCCCCTTTTATGGCAAAGGTTGGAATCCCAAACCGGTCGACAAGGGCCGCCGCCACATCATCCTGAGTGCTCAGCGGATTTGACGCGCAGATTAAAACCTCTGCTCCGCCGATCTTAAGCGTTTCCATCAAATTAGCCGTCTCAGTGGTCACATGAAGACAGGCTGACACCCTTAACCCGGCCAAAGGCTTTTCTTTCCTGAATCTTTTCTTAATCAGACGGAGAACCGGCATATTTTGTTCCGCCCATTCAATTCTTAACTTCCCTTTTTCAGCCAATTTTATATCTTTAATATCGTATTCCATTAAAATCCTCTTAGTAGACCTGTTTAATTGTTGAAATGTTTAATTGTTGAATTGGTTCGTCACAAAGACCGTTACAACCCGGCGGCTTTTTTGATCGTATCGGCCAGGTCGGTTCTTTCCCAGGTAAATTCAGGCTCCGTTCTTCCAAAATGTCCATAAGCAGCCGTCTTTTTATATATCGGTCTTCTTAACCTTAAATGGTCGATCATCCCCTTTGGCGTTAACGGGAAATGATCGCGAACAAGCCTGGTGATTTTGTCATGGGGAAGGTCAGACGTGTTAAACGTATCCACCAGAATCGAAATCGGATCGGCCACCCCAATCGCATAGGCCAGCTGAACTTCGCACTTTTCAGCAATGCCCGCCGCGATTAAATTTTTGGCGACATAACGGGCCATATAGCAGGCCGAACGGTCGACCTTCGACGGATCTTTTCCTGAAAAGGCCCCTCCGCCATGCCGACCCATGCCGCCGTAGGTATCGACAATGATTTTTCGCCCTGTCAAACCGGTATCTCCCATCGGGCCTCCGGTTACAAAGCGGCCGGTCGGGTTAATATGGTAGATGATTTTTTTAGGATCAATAAGTTCCGCCGGAATCACCGGTTTAATGACTTTTTCAATAATCGCTTCACGCAACTCGTTCATTTTTACATCGGGAGCATGTTGAGTGGAAATAACAACCGTATTGACAAATCTCGGCTTTCCGTCGATATATTCAATAGTGACTTGCGATTTTCCATCCGGTCTCAAAAAATCCAAACTGTTATTTTTTCTCAATTCAGTCAATTTCTTGGTCAAACGGTGAGCTAAAAGAATCGGCATGGGCATCAGTTCGGGCGTTTCATTGGTGGCGTATCCAAACATAAGCCCTTGATCTCCAGCCCCCCCTGTATCCACTCCCATCGCAATATCAGGCGACTGGTTATGAATAGAGGTCATGACCCCGCAGGTTTCATAATCAAACCCGTATTTGGCTCTCGTATAACCAATATTTTTAATCGTTTCTCTGACCACATCGGGAATTTCAACATAACAGGATGTGGTAATCTCCCCTGCGACAAACGCTAACCCTGTCGTTAACATCGTCTCACAGGCGACTCTGCAGGTCGGATCCTGGGCAATAATCGCATCTAAAACCGCATCGGAAATCTGGTCAGCAATCTTATCGGGATGCCCTTCCGTTACCGATTCGGAGGTGAACAAATGACTCTCTTTACTCATTAATTGGCTCCTTCGCTTTTTACTCAGGGGCCTGTGCCACAAAGCTTGCTCGCAAGCGCTTCTGCAGCGAAGCTATGTTTTTCATGCCCCCGAACCCCAGCCTCGCCCAGGCAAAGCCTGTTGCGAGACTTTTATCTCTATTTATTTCAAAAAAAAACCCTATGCAAAAAGCACAGGGTTTTAAACTCTGGACTAATTAGCACTTTTTTTTGGTGGTTGCAATTGTACCTTAAATCATTCCACCTTAAACTTAAAATCCAAGAAAAACCAGAAAATTCTTATCTTAAATAAGTTCGAGATCATTTAAAATGATGGGGTGGATAATATCGAACCCCGTCCATTTTGTCAAGGCAATAACTCAACTATTTTATTCAGGGGCCCGTGCGGTTTCACTTCGTGAAATCCTCCGATGCCCCCGAACCCCGGGTCTCGCTCAGGCGAAGCCTGCTGCGAGACCATTATTTTACTTCTTGTTAAAAGTCCGTTCATATAATAAAACGTACCACGCCTCTTCTTCGTCAATCGTGCTTCCTACCATTGGGATCATCGCCGTGCCGGGGCTTCCGTTTTTAATCACCCAATATAACTCTCCATCGGTTCTCGCGGCATGAAAAGCGGGATTGGTAAAATTCCTTGGAGAGGGTTCGAGACCCGAAGCGGCCGTTCCATCACCCTTTCCTTCCTTCCCATGGCAAACATAACAGGTCCCCTTCCCTTCGAATATTTCTTTTCCTTTGGCAATATTTTCAGGAGTTTCCGGAAAAGGGTTTTTCATCTCTTTTACCTTTGGCAAGAGGTCTTTGGGAACCCTCGGGAGCAAAGGATCCCGCTCAGCGGCTAATGAATAACCGTTAGAAAAAGAGAAACAAAATAATAAAATAGCTGTAAAAATAATAGGTTGAATTTTCATCATCCATCCTCTGTTAAAATTTAGACGATTTTAACATAAAAAACCATTAAAACCAATATTTAACAATTCACCCAAGACCAGCGATAGACTTCGCACCCACTTATTAATCATGTCATTGCGAGCACCGAAGGGTGCGTGGCAATCTTATCGTAAAGTCTTGAGATTGCTTCACTTTGTTGCAATGACAGCTTTCTAACTCTGTTCTAGGGATTCATTTTGAAACCATCTCACCATTTTCCTTTGCTTATACAAGTTTGATAAAATTTACACCCTTCACATTTTGGGGACCTGGCTTTACAAGAATAACGGCCAAATAATAAAATCTGGTGGGAGATTTTCGTCCATTTTTCTCTTGGAAACAATTTCTGTAAATCCTTTTCTATGACTTCTGGATCTTCCGATTCTGTTAAACCTAATCTTTTTGAAACCCTTTTGACATGAGTATCCACGACAATGGCAGGTTGTTTAAACCATCCTCCGAGAATCACATTGGCGGTTTTTCTCCCTACTCCGGGCAATGTTGTCAATTCCTCCATGATGTTGGGGACATTTCCTTGGTACTGTTTAACCATCGCCTGGGCCGCCGCGATCACATTTTTGGCCTTGTTTTTATAAAAACCGGTAGATTGAATCTCTTTTTCAAAAATGGCCGGATCAGCCTTTGCGTAATCCTGGGCGGTTTTATATTTTTTAAAAAGAACCTCTGTAACTTTATTGACCCGCTCATCGGTGCATTGCGCCGAAAGAATCGTCGCGACTAACAGTTCGAGAGGATTAGAATGCTTCAATTCGATTTCAGGCTCCGGAATCGCCTGATCAAACAGCTTTAATAAGGTTTTAGATTCAATCATTTTTTCAATTTAATTTATAGCCAAACAATCTTTATATCTTTCTCGACGGATCTGAACTCAGGATCGCCCGTATAGACTTCCGCGCCTTCCTGTTTTGCCAGCGCCGCGCAAAAACAATCCGCAAGGGACATTTTATGAAAAGCTTTGATTTCACCGGCAGACTCGGCGAGAGAATGATCACATGAAATAATATCGAGTGGAAGTCCCAGGAGTTTAGGCCGCACTTCATTCCACCTGTCGGTTCCCGATTTTCGTTCAATCATATAGCGTACTTCAGCCCAGTTGATTGAAGTCATTAAAACGGGAATATCCTTTTCCGCGGCTTTTTCAAATAACGCAATCACTTTTTCATATCCATTTTGCTGGAATAAAAAAACAAGGATTGCATAGCTATCGACGACGACAACTGTTTTTTTCAATATTTTTCTTTCTCTTTTTCTTTATCTTTTGCCCGTTCTTTAAGCAACTCTTGCGTCACTGAAGTATTGCTCTTTAAAATGCCACATACACTCCGGATATATTCAGGGGTGACAGGTTGAAACAAGATTTCATTATCACGTTCAATAAAACAGACTTTTGTTCCGGGTTTAATGCCGTACTTTTTCCTGAGCCTGGATGGCACGACCAGTTGCCCTTTGCTCGTTACATGAACAGATTCCAATTTTAAACCTCCATGTTGAGTTATGTCTTACATTATCATATTTGTAAGATAAAATCAAATCCATCTGCATTTTTTAATATTGGAATTGTTTATCATCAAAATTAATTTGCATAAGAAACCGGGTCTGACATCCCCGCTTCAGAAAAACCTTTTTTTCTTAAAAGACAGCTATCGCACCTTCCGCAACTCTCCCCTGTCGGCAAGGGATCATAACAACTATGGGTGAGATGAAAGGGGATATTTAATGCTTTCCCTTTTTTTACAATTTCCCCTTTTGTCATATAAAGAAGCGGCGTCCGGATTTCAAGCGGAGGGATATTTTTTTCTTTGGTGGCCAGAGCAAGGTTTGCCATCTGTTCAAAAGCTTTTAAATAGTCAGGTCTACAATCGGGGTAACCGCTGTAATCAAGAACATTTGCCCCGATATAAACAGCCTGACTTGACGTTATCTCGGCAAAAGCCATGGCGAATGAAAGAAAGATCGTATTCCGTCCAGGGACATAGGTAATCGGGATGGCGGCAGACATTTCGGTGACATTTCTGTCCTTGGGAACCGCAATATCATCGGTCAGCGCAGATCCTCCGATCTGCCTCAAGTCAATTGTAATGATTTTATGGGAGACTTTGTAATACGCCGTGATTTTCTTTGCGCTCTCAAGTTCAATGGCGTGTCTCTGGCCATAATCAAAGCTTAAGGCGTGGATTTTCTCTCCCTTTTCTTTTGAAATCGCCAGAACGGTGGTGGAATCTAACCCTCCGCTGACCAAAATAACGACTTTATTTAAATTCATTTATACACTCTAAGTTAATGGATTTATTATATCTTTTATTATAAAATAATTAAATAATGTTTAGTGTTAAAAAAACGATATCGGGCATTCTTCTCATTCTCAGTTTAGGGAGCACTGGCTGCGGGCTTCCCCCTGGACCGAATACCGCTCCTAATTTTGCCACGATTTCTTCCCAAACGATCATCCTTCCTAACCCTGCCACCGGAGCAATTAATTCCAGAAATCCTCAAATAGCAATTGATCCCTCAGGAATTTATGTCGTATGGGAAGATAAAACAAATAGTAATATCTTATTTTCGTCTTCTACCAATGACGGCAGTAGTTTCCAAACCCCAATTGCTATTCCCGGATCCAGTGGAGGAGTTTTCCCCCGCATAAAAACTGATGGCACCGGAAATGCCTATGTGATCTGGCAATCAGGGACCCGGATATTATTAAATTATACAACTTCTTCAGCTTTTCAAACTACTCTTCAAGTTTCAACTCAAGCGGTTCCATTTTCACAAAGTGGACAAGGAGGAGCGGCTCCTCCGGCGGACATTGCCTACGATTCAGGCAGTAACAGCCTCTATGTTTCGTGGACTCAGTGCAGTACTTGCCAAGCGAACTCTACTATTAACGATATTTATTATGCCTCGATACCGATTACCAATCCTCTTTCTGTTTCAACGCCGGTAAAGGTTACCGATAATACAACGGGCGCATTTTTGGGATACCCTAAAATTACCGTTTTTGGAGGTATCCCTTATATGGTGTATCAATCGACCATTTCAACGAGTGGTCTATATCTTTCAAAGGCAACTCCGCCGGTAATAACATCCCTAAATGTATCGGGGAGCCAGGCAACAGCATCCAGCGCCGCGCTCGGTGTCGATAGCAGTGGAAATAGCTACGTTTCCTGGAATCCGGCTCAGTCCGGAAGCGATGTCTATTTCAATACACTAAAGACCAACTCTCCATTTAATTCGATTCCCGTCAACCTTTCCAATAATGGAAGTTCGTATGGTCCTGCCATCGCGTTGGATTCCAGCCAGTATGTTTATGTCGCCTTCTTTTCAATACCGGGCGGACAGACAAAATATGATGTTTTTTTAACACGAACGACAAATACAGGGTCAACATTTTCCGGGGCGTTTAATATTTCGAATACCTCCGGAGGGGATAGTTTTTCTTATGCCCCGGGAATGGCGATTGTGGGAAAGGCCGCCTATTTTGTCTGGGATGATAACTCCGTCACGGGCGGAAACTATCAGATCTTTTTTCAAAAAGTCACGCTGAATTAAGACAAGAGATTGCTTCGTCGAAAAAACCTCCTCGCAATGACACCCTGTTTGTCATTGCGAGCGACAAACGGGAACGTGGCAATCCATGGTGTGAGTATCCAGGCGGCTAGCCCGACTTTCTCACTTCGTGATGATTTTAAGGTTTTTTCAGGCCTCTTTTTTATGTAACTGATTGAAAAATCAACATAGACCTATCTCACTTGCCCTGTAGTGGAGACCTACCCCCTTGTTTCTTCCTGTTTTTTT
>JACOTA010000018.1 GCA_016178585.1 Nitrospirota bacterium | reverse complement strand
ACTTTGCCCGCATCAGAAGCTACCTATCCACAGCTCGTAAAAACGGCTGGAACCTCTTGCAATCCATTTCCCAGTCCCTGACAGGTCAACCGTACTTGCCTGAAATGCTTTTTCCTCCCTGACACTCCTGAGTAGTTACAACAATTCTATATTTCTCTTAACAAATATTTACAAAAGATTTTCCTAGAACAGCGATAGAAAGTTGTCATTGCGAGCGAAGCGAAGCAATCTCAAGACTTTACGATAAGATTGCCACGCACCCTTCGGTGCTCGCAATGACATGATTAATAAGTGGGTGCGAAGTCTATCGCTGATCTTGGGATATAAGTGAAGCAACTGGCTCGGTCAGTGCGGAACGCGGGGTTCGGGGACATCTGGAGGCTCCGAGCTAGCTTTGGGAGCGATTCCCCAGCGTACATAAGGTTTTAATCATTTCTCCGGACGGGTCCCCGAATATAATAACCTCGTCAGGAACGGATTTCTCCCGAAAACTCCCAGTCCTCCAAATGTTTATGGCAATTTCCACAGGGATGGCCTTCCATTTTTTCTTTGAAACGGGCATGCGCGGCTCGGACTCTTGGTTTTTCCATTGAATGACATTTCGTACAAAATTCAGAAGGGACCTTGGATTTGAAGGGACCTTTTAATTCTTCTTCCGAAGCGATAAAATGAACCATAATCTGCTCCAATCCCCGAAATTCCGCTTCAATAATGCCGGTAATTCCGGATCCTGAATGGCATTGAATACAGTCACGATGATTTTGCGAGGCTCCCGCCGCAACCCATCCGGCATGAGGACGGTTCATTTCGTGGCAGGAGTTGCAAAATCCGGGTTGATGTTCCAGGTATCTTCCCCCGGGAACGATCATAAAGGCGAACAATCCAATTCCAACAGCTCCTGAAAAAAATAATTTTTTAATCAGTCTTTCTCCTTCATGATCAGGGTAAATAAAAATTCATTAAGGTCATCGCCGCGGTATCAATCGATTGAGGGCCTGGTTGAGAATAGTCAAGCGTCCAGGAGGCATTGTCAAAATCAAACGATCCCGCCAACGTATAGGAGTAATGAATAAGATCATACGATTTGCCTTGATCCAGACTGAATGTTCCGGTTGGAACATTCAAGGGGAGATTGGGAACCGTTAAGGTCGTCGCTGATCCCCGCAGAAAAAACTCCCATTGCTCAAAACCGGCAGTCGTGGATGCTGGAGATATAGAAGGATGGAAGATTAAATGATAAAAACTGGGCGTTCCATTAGACCCAGAGGTTGTAGAGGGAGCGGTCCAGGCAATGGTTTTTTGTAATGGATCAGGGGTAATATTCCCGGCAACGTCCGAAAACGCGAAATGATAGGGTCCCGGTCCTGGATAGTCCGTTAATAGGTAATCCGTTCGATTCAAAACAATATTCGGACCGCCTGGAGGCGATGGCAGCCCAGGAGGACTTTGGGTATTTCCATAACTTGTCGTTCTGACCGAATAGGAAATTCCATAGGTAATGGTTCCGTTAACCGCCACGGTAGTGCTAAACGCATTTAAAGAATAAGGGAAGCTTGTTAAACCAGACTTGTTATCGATATAGCATTTTCCGGTGTCATAAATTCCCCCTTCGTTACCCAACCTTGAAAAACTTCTCGCGTCAAACGCATAACCCTGACTCGCAACGCTTGCGGGAACAGTTATATTTCCTGCCACTGTTATAGAAAAAGCAGGGGTTGTTGAAAACTGGATATCCTGTTGAACAGTTTGATTGATCCCGATTGAAGGTAAAATTCTGGTCATATAAAGGTTCGTGTAAGGGTTGCAATAATTCCCGTTATTTTCAAAAGAATAGAGCGTATAGGGCGATAATCCGTCCGATTCGATTGGGAGAGTATATTGCGTTTGACCGGTTAAAGAATAAAGGACCTGTCCGTCACTCGTAGAAGTCGCCCCGATGATGGAATTAATATTGCCGGGTGTCATGCCGGAAATGTTTCCCGCGATGGTCGAGGTAAAGAGTGGCGAAACAGCTTCAGGATCGTTATAAGAACAATAAACAGGAATGGTCACCCGGGCGCTATTGTAGTTAATGATCGAGACGTTGGCACAATCCTTTCCTGAAAAAACATGAATATCCTGGGGACCGGGAGGAGAGGCGAAACTAAACGCAGCCTGACCGTTGGAGTCTGTCAATTGGCTAACTGTTCCTGAAGAACCAAGGCTAACGGCAAAACCTGCTGCCGGCTGATAAATATCTTTCGCGATCACGGTCACCGTTAGCGTTGAACCCATAGCCAGGCTCCCTCCGTTGAAAGGGGTCGCGGAAACTTCAGGCGAATGGGCGCTTTCCCCAATCATGTTGTGCGCGGTCACATCATAATAATAGGGGGTTCCGTTTTGAACGCCGAGATCGGCAAATTGGGTAAAAACGATGTTGGTCGCGATCCGGACTTTGTTTGCCGGGGAAGTCCCTCTGTACACATTATAATGGTCGGCTGATCCTGACGGGATCCAGGTCAGAAACACCAGACTGTTTCCTCCACTGGCGGTCAAACCAGTCGGCGTGCCGGGAGGAGTGACTGAAGGGGTCGCCGTAATTTCATTGGACCCCGAACTTTCACCCGTGTTGATGGTCGTGGCCGTCACCTGATAATAGTAAGTGGTTCCATTGACCACCTGGGTATCCCTATAAGAAGTTGTGGTTAAAAAACTGACTAAAACCATTTTGGTATTGAGCGGGCCGCTTAAATTCGACTTATAAAGGGCATAGTTTTCTCCGGTTCCAGACCAAAATAAGGAAACCTGGCCATTTCCGGAAAAAGCCTTTAAAACCGGCGGTGAGGTCACGTTTGGAACAGTCGGGGAAAAGTTTTGCAAATGAGGCGCAGGAGAACCGGAAGAACCGGAGGAACCGCAGCCTGCGGACGATCCAAGCAAGATCAGAATGAAGAGCAACCCCAGGGTTTTTCCGGGAAAAAGTTCCACTACTCTCCTCCTGTAAAGGTTGAAAGGATTGTCCCGTTTTGCCCAAGGGCCACGCCCATCTCCGGATTAACAAAAAACAGGTCGTTTAAATTAGAAAGAGTATGCGTCTTTTGAGGGACCCAGGTCGCTCCCCCATCCTGGGTGGCTAAAATGAGGCCTCCGGTTCCTGAAATAAATCCCTTCTTCAAATTAAACATCTGGATGGCAAAAAGGTCCGGCGGAGGATTCAGGCTTGATGGAATATTCTGATTGGTCCAGGTCGTTCCGCCGCTAGTCGTGTGAAGAATCGTCCCCCCGGAACCGACCAGCCAGCCGTTTTGCCGGTCTACAAAAGAGATTCCAGATAAAAAACCGGCGCTTCCACCGGAAGGATAGGAAATAGACCATCCGGGGGTGGATAGCGTGGTCACGGGATCGACGACGGGCTCTCCGCCATTGACGGTATGAAGGGCCATCATATTCTGCCCGACCGCCCAACCTTCGTTGGGATCGACAAAATAAACATTGTAAAGATGATTTAAGGTTCCGCTGTCGAGGCGGGTTAAGGTTGGCCCGGTAAAGGGGGCCTGGGAATAATCAATATTTTGATCCCCATTGGTTGTCTTTAAAATGATCCCGGAATCTCCGACTATCCATCCAAGGTTTTCATTTAAAAAATAGACCTGGTTGAAAGTGAGGATATACCCTCTTTGAACGGTTTCCCAGTTTGCGCCGCCTGTCTTCGTTCTAAGAACGGTTCCTTCAGCCCCCACCGCCCAGCCATTGGATAGACTTGAAAAATGGACCCCCAGCAAAGCCTGAGAGGTTCCGCTGGCTAACGGCGTCCAGGACAAACCCCCGTTGGAAGTTGCCGAAATGTTTCCCCCTTCTCCGACGGCAAACCCAGATCTCGGCCGGTTGACAAAAACGGTTTTTAAGTCCGATAAAGGGGGCGTTCCCGGGACCGCCTGAACGGCCCAGCCTGTTCCGCCGTCCGTCGTATATAAAATCGTCCCTCCCTCTCCAACCACCCAGCCGTAAGAACTTCCTGAAAAATCAATTCCAGATAAATTGTTCCCGGTGCCGGAATTCTGAATCGCCCAGGTAAGACCGCGATCAGTGGTTTTGAGGATTGTCCCGCCGTCTCCCGCGATCCATCCCGTTTCCGGATTCCAGAAATAAATGGTCTTTAGATTGGCTGTACCGCCGCTGTTTTGAACCGTCCAGTGTTCCCCTCCATCTTCGGTTGTTAAAATCGTGCCATTTTCTCCGGCAGCTATTCCATGATTCGAATCGGAAAAGTAAACAGCTGAGAGTAAAGCAGCGGTTCCGCTTGTTTGGGACAACCAGGTCGCCCCCTCATCCAGGGTATGGAGGATCGTGCCATTTTTTCCAACCACCCATCCTTCACGATAAGAGACAAACGATACTCCGTATAAGGGTAATTGAGTCGGCCTGGGTTGAAATTCCCAATGAGCCTGACTTCCAAACCCGAACCCTCCGGAACGCCGGTAATGGAGAATCGTCCCGTTATCTCCCACCGCCCAACCATGATCGATATCCGTAAAGGTGAGCTTATGCAATGAGTCAAAAAGATTGAGGTTAACCTGGCTCCAGTTCTGTCCCCCGTTATTGGTCTGAATGATCGTTCCGTTTAAGCCGACGCCCCAACCCAGATTCTGATCAATAAAAAAGAGGTCTTCAATACTTTGATTCACCGGACTGGATTCTTGACCCCACACCGTTCCATCGCCGGTTCTTAAAATGACACCGTTTGTTCCCGCGGCGTGAACCATCCGGGTTCCGGGGAAAAAGAGACGGTTAAACAGGGGCGTATTAATATTCAAAATACCTTGCCAGGAAATCCCGCCGTTTATTGAGACTAAAGTACGGCCAAATTGCCCCGCGATCCAGCCCTTTGATCCATCCACAAAAAAGAGATCATAAAAATCCGGGTAACCGGTTAATGAAGCCGCCCCATCCCAATTCTTCCCGCCGTTAACGGTGTTTAAAATGGTTCCCGTCTCTCCGACGGCAACCCCGGTATTGATGTCCGTCATTTGAATCGCGAATAAATTTTTTGCGATTTTGTTATTTTGTACTCCCCAGGTTATCCCCCCGTCAAGGGTATGGCGGATAACGCCTCCGTTTCCGGCCACCCAGCCATTTAAAGAATCGAGGAAAAAAAGATTGTTCAGAGTCGATGTCGTTCCGCTCATTTGAGTGGACCATGTCATCCCCCCATCAGCGGTATGAAGAATAATGCCCTGGTCTCCAACAATCCAGCCGTTAGATTGAATAAAAAACACTTTATGTAAATTAACCGTTGGTGAAAGAGGGGGGAGAATCGGCCGAATCCATGTTTTTCCCCCGTCTTTCGTTAAAATAACCGTATTTTGTCCTACTGCCCAGCCGTTGTTGACATCGGTAAAATAGATTCCTTCAAGAGATTCTGTGACCCCCGTCGATTGAATGGCCCAGTTTGCCCCGCCACTGGAACTAAATAAAATCAGCCCTTTTTCTCCAGCGACCCAAAGATGAAGAGGATCGATTAACGAGATCGCGTTTAAATTTAAGGAAAGATCTGAAGATAAGTTAATCCAGTTATCGCCCCCTGTATAGGTTAATAAAATTGTTCCCCTGTCTCCTACGCTCCAGCCTACGTTTTGATCTAAAAATCGAATCGCTCTTAAGGGTTCCCCCGTCGGTTTAGGGTTTTGTACGACCCAGGCTCTCGGTGCGGCAAAAGCTTCATTGGACAATTCCCCTTCTCCTAAACTATTCACACCGCTGACCGCATAGTAGTAGCGGGTCTCGTTTTTTAAGCTGGTATGGAAATAACTCGAATAACGAATTAAAGAAATTTTATGACTGTTTTCCTTTGTGATTCCCGGCTGTAACGACCAATAGAGAGTATACGAGGCCGCATTAGGGTCGCCGGCCCAAAGAATGATATTTTGACCATTGCCATAAAGGGCGACAATAGAGTCGGGCTTAACCGGCTTAAAGAGCGCCTGAACGGCCTGTTGATTTGCCGGAGTTCCTCCTCTTTCGGCACAACCCAAAAGGAAGCCCAGCAAGAGAATCCATATGATCTGTTTTTTAATTCCCATTGAATTATCGCTGGGCTTTCATCCCAACCCCTGTGGTTTTCAATCCTGATACATCAATCGTAATTTTAGAGTTTTTTCCCATTTCTTTGTGTTCTTCATTGGCCTCGCGGGTCGCGCCGCGCAACTCGATCACATGCCGACCCGGAGGGAGATCCCAGAGTGTTCCCGACTCTTTTTTACTGGTCTTGGTAAATTTCCCGTCGACATAAAAATGGACATGATCCCCTCTCGACCCTTTTCCAAAGGTGTAGTGGATTTCCACAGGCCCCGGTTTAACGACCTCTCCTTCTTTTGGAGAGAGAATGCTCACCGAGATCTCATCCTCTGCGCTGACCCAAGTCGATTGAGAGATCAATGTGGCAAACAGGATCGCTAAACTTAGGGTTGTTCTTCTTATGATTTGCATTTTTACCTCCTCCTCTATTCTATTCAGGGGCCTTCGCAACGGAGCTAATGTTTTTAAAAATCCAGTCTCATGTCCGCTGTGAAAACGCTCCCAAAGCCAGCTCGGAGGCTCAATGCCCCCGAACCCCGCGTTCCGCACCAGCTAAGCCGGCTACTTCTCTTTATTCACCATTTAAAAAGCGATCTCGACCCCGCCGAATAAGACGGTCTCTTTGACATCCTCTCCGCCGGGCCCCATTTTCACCTGCTTTAAATCGGAAAATTCCACGATCGGCACAAAAGAAACCCGATTGGTTGAAACGGTATTCCACCGGACTGCCAGCGTATACCGGCTCATGTCATTTGTATCTTCCATCATCATCGAATCCCCCTGATCCAGGTTTTTCACCCGATCGGCACGTCCGATCAGACGCATTTGAAGAGGATTGATTTGATACTGAAGCTCGATAAACCCGCCCTGATACGATGCGTCCTGGGCGGTACCCGCCATGAACGCGTCTTTAAAAAGCTCCTTGTCCTCTTTTCCTCTCAGGTAAACCGCCATAAGCCGAAAATCTCCCAATTCCAAGCTCAGGTCGGCGCCGATTTTAGAAAAAGGTTTATCTTCAAAGCCGGTTCCGGGAATATTCGCCGCACCTGTCGCGGGAGGAACGGGAGGGCTTTGTAAATAGAGCGTCGGCTCTTTTCCGAAGTAGCCGAAAACGCCGATTCGTTGATTTGAAACCGTCTGCGTCAGATGGGCATAGAGGTCTTTGGCTTTGTTATTGTCCGGTTCATTGTTGGTCCCATTGACAACCGAGAGCGCGTATCGAAACCCAAAATCGGTAAATCCCGCGACCTCGACCCCCAGCTGGGGTTCTCCCAGTTTGAAATCGGTTTCATGTCCCATCGGCGTGTAATGATAAATGTCATACGGCGCCAGGGTCAGACTTCGATGCGAGGAAAAAGGGAGATCAAGTTCATCTGCCCCCGCTTTAACGTTTAAGAGGGAGCTTCCAAAGAGATAGTCCGCCCGGACCCACCAAAAGGTTAACTCTCCCAATTGACCCGCTCCCCCGCCGCCGTGACCGCCGCCTCCCCCGGAGAATCCGATATTTCCAAGATTAGGCGTAACCATAAAGTAGTAAGAGAGGTCTTTGACAAAAATTCCTCCGCCGATCAATTCAAACCCGTTCAAGCCGAAAGAGGTCGAGTCGACGGTTTGGGCCCCTGTCGTCGTATTCTGGTTCGATTGAGCCTTATAGCGCAAGCCGAGAGAACCCCGGATTGAAACCGGCCAGAAAGCCGGGTGGATGTCTTCAGGGTCTTCCTTTTTTCCTCTCTCGTCTTCTTTTAAGTCCTGTTCAAGGTAAGAGATCTGAAAACCGGAGTCTCTAAACCTTGCGCCAAAATGATTAAGCTGTGGCATCACCGTGTGGCAGTGATTGCAATCCATGTCATATTTGCGGGCAAAAGCAGGGATCGCCATGACATTTTTTGGCGCCCCCCATTCCCATGCTACCATCAAAACAAAAATTGCCAGGATAAAATTTTTAAGCTTCATGATGCGTCCTCCTCTCTTTTATAGTTTATGTTCATTCATATGGATAACCCTTTAAGGTCTCGTTAGTTTAACGATGTAGGGCGAGTGCGCCGGCAAGGTCACCTCGTAATCCCCCCCCGTATCCGACGCCCCGGTCTGGGTGATTTTCACCGGCCCCGTCACCGCTTCTACCGATGCTCCTAAAAAAGAAACTTTTGAATCGCCGATAGGCGTTTGTACCGAATCAAAAACAAAACCGGAAACCGCCACCTCCAGCGGAGAATAAGGATGCGTTGAAAGATCCAAAATGGAAGCCGCATTCGGATACACATTGATGATTTCCCCCCCTGCGCCACCGCCTTGAGCCCTTAACCAGGCAAGGCCAGAAGGAACGTTTAAAATGATAAATTTTCCGCCGGATGAAGTTGAAAAACGTTTATTCATCGTATTAATCGACCCGTCAGGCTCTAAATACCAGACCGTTCCAAGATCAAGACTTTCCATCGACCGGGCTGAAACAGAAACACCGTCCAGAGGAAGGTTCTCCCCTTTTAAAACAATGACCGAGGAAGAAAAGGTTGAAAGTCCGATCAGGTCGACCATTCCATTTCCATCTACATCACCCAGCGTAAAAGTGTCGATCAAGCCGCCTGAAGGATAATAAAAGGGCGGATTAAAAGTCCCATCCCCTTTCCCTGGAAAAAGAGCGATCTGGCTATTGGCATAGGAAACCACCAGATCGACAAATCCATCTTGATTAAAATCAATGAGCTTGGAAAAAGTCGCTGTGGTGGAATTGGCCGTGTCACAGGCGACGGGATAACAGGAGGGAGAACCAAATCGAATATCGATGAGATTTCCTTTAATATCTTTAATTTTATTATTTCTCAAATAGACTCGCAGGTTTCCCCGCTGCCGGTCGAGAATCGCCGCGTCGATCTTTCCATCCCCGTCAAAGTCACTCATTAAAAGAAGCGGGGGCTGAGTAAGATGTGGAAAAGCATAGGTTTCTATTCCGGGTTGGGGAAGTCCTATTCCCCGGAGAACTAAAATAGAATCTGAGGTGCCCACCAGTACATCCAGGAGTTGATCCTGATCGATGTCGACGACTCCAAGCGAAAGCGGCGGAGCAGACAAGTTTAAAGTCGATTTCAAAGTAAAATTCGTGTTCTTGTCATTATAAATAAAGGAAAGCGCGGGCGGAATCTTTCCTCCAACCCCGATTACCAGATCGACAAACCCATCCCGATCAAAGTCTCCTGAGGCGATGCTTGTCGGTCCCGATCCAACCGGAACCGATTGATGAAAACGAAAAACACCTTTTCGTGAGCCGAGTAAAATGGCAACGCTTCCGGAATTTTGATTCACCACCGCAAGATCAAGCTGTTTATCCTGATTGAGATCAATCTGGAGAATGGCAACAGGCCCGGTTCCCGCAAAACAGGAGACACTTTCCGGCAGGCAGGCAGGATCACTCTTTAACGTTTGACCCAGTCTAAAAGTTCCATCTCCGTTTCCGTAATAAATCAAAATCGAATTCGAAGAAAAATCAATGACGGCGAAATCGAGTAAATCATCTTCATTGAAGAAACCCTGGGCAATTCCATTTCCGCTCCCCGGTGTCAGAGAAAATTGATTAGAAAGTTTAAACTCCGGGGTCACGGTTTTTCCCATGATGATCCCTTGCGACGGGTTGAGGAAAACTCCCAGAGTCCCCGCCAGACTGTTGACGTCGCTCGAAAGGACGCCATGGAGAGTGACATCTTTAGTTTCTTTTAATAAACTCTTGACAAAAAAGTGATAAGAATCGATTAAACCGGCCCCGTGGGACTCAACGGTAAACGTTCCATTTGAAGAAAAGATTCCGGAAAAAGTTCCGGTCGAAATCAAACTGTTCTTTTCTCCCAAAACATTTAACTGAGTCGTGCTCAGGGGTTTATCCGTCATAAAATTAACAGGGGTTCCAGTCACATAAACCGTTGAATTCGCCGCATTATTAACCTCCAGATTTTGAAAGGTGACTCCGCCGGCAAAGGTGATCGCGGGGATATCTCCGGAATCATCCTCTGAGGAAATTGAAATTTGATAAATATCAGGAGGGAGGTTGTAAATCATGTACCGCCCGTCTTTGGTGGATTGATTCAATTGAGACGGAGTTCCGTCTAAAGAAAAATAACGGATGGAGCCTTTCTCAACCCCTGAAAGGTCTTTCAATTTTAAAGAAACCCCTTCAGCGGTTTTTCCGGTTCTTTTGTCTAAAATCACGCCGCTGATCAATCCGTGGGCGGGATTCTGCTGAACACTGGAATCATTCGCGTAAGAGGTCAGCTGACCGGCGGTCAGGCTAAGGAGATTTTTATCTTTCTGATCCCCCTGCGTTAAGCTGATCTGCTGATAAGTATCAATCCTTCCGGCGCCTGAGACTTTGACCCAATAGTTTCCATTGGCGGAAAACGGGACGGTGAATTTGCATTCCGGAGAAGAAGGAACGAGATAAGGAACTTTAACGGTATAGCTTCCGTCGCTCCCTGTGGTGGCCAGTTCTCCGCCGGTTGTTGCGAAGAAAACGCCTAATGCGGAGAGAGAAGCATTCACAACCGGAGTGACTTCATTGGTTTCGGTCACTTTTCCGCTTACATTCACCGGATAGCAGGTGGGGTCTGCCGGTTTTAAGGGATCCGGCGGAGCGATAAATTTTAGAGTCAAATCTTGATACGTGGCGCTATCGGGAAAAATGTAAATTGTTTCTGCCGCGGAGTAATGATTGATCGGGCCGCCGGTCTGTTCTTCGGCGGTGACCCTCACAAAGAGAGGTCCCGGCGGAAGATTAAAAATAATAAAACGCCCATCATTTGACGTGCCCGTCAGGCTGAAATCGGGCTCTCCGGCTTTAAAATAAACAACCTGTCCAACCTTCATTCCGTCAGCCCTGTACCCTTCGATGACCGATCCGGGACGGGCGCTTTGATCCTCCTGCCGTATCCGTCCTGCCAGAATGCCGCTCCCTTGAATCAGGGGGGAGGAAATTCCGCCGGACCATTTCATTTTGTCTGACACGGATAAGATCTTGAAAAAATGGGTCAGGACAGTCGCCCCGTTGGCCAACCCCGCTCTACCGGTCACCATGGATTGATACGTATCCACATATCCCTGTGAGACCAGTCTGACCAGATAGATCCCTTCGGACCGGGAAACAAATTTGGCGCTCCCTGACAGAGGGTCAGTCACAGCCAGCGGAATAAGGGGAGAACTATCCCCCGCCCCTCCTTCGAGAAAAATTTGAACCGCCGAAGCGGGCGGCGCTTCACTGATCTCTCTGATTTCGGCAACCGATTGAATGGGAACGACCAGGACCGGGTCTACCTCCATCGTCATGGCTGAAACGCTGTTTGGAAATGCGATTAACTGGCTGTTTCCTCTCCCCCCCCCCGCGGCTTTTAAGTAAATCTCCCCCGGGGGAACGTTAAAAATGGTAAATCCGCCATTCTCAGTCGTCCCGCTAAATTGAACAAAGTCAGGGATGGCGGCAAAACTGTTATAAAAAAGGTCTCCCACAGGATTTCCCTGCCGGTCTGTCGCTAAAATCAAGACATCTTTAACCGGACTTCCCTCCTTCGTCCGGACAACCCCGCTGATGACGGCGGTCCCTTTGCGAACGGGAATATTTGCCGCAAAGAGAAGATTTCTCGCATCCGTAGCCGAGACGATAAGAAGATTCCCCTCGGGATTCTGAATGGGTGTCCCGCCGGTTTTAAACCCAAAATTATAGGTATCGACAAAGGGAACGTTTCTCAACCCGTTGGATCTCGGACTATGGGGAAAATCGGTCGGGCCGCACGCCGCTAAAAAAACAAGACCTATCATCGCGGCAAGCCCCTTCTTTTTTCCAAATTGTTTAAAACGTATAGGTAAATTCAAGGTAAATCCTGCTGTTATTTTTAAAAAATCCAACAAAATGAAAATCACCGGGCGAAGCTTCTCCTTCGGCATTAAAATCAGAAATATCCCCATATAAAATGTCGCCGCCAAGGCTCGTTGAAAACGAATCGGTAACCCGGTAGGTGATTTTAGGCCGGTGAAGCCACTCCAGTTTATTGATAAAAAAGAGGCCAAGATACTGGGTAATCAGCGTATTATGAATCCACTCCCTTCTTAAAAAAAGTCCCCAGACCGTGTCATATTGGTCCTGAATGAGCGCCGGATCATATTTCATGATAACCTGCTGTAAAAATTGCAGGGAGACTGTCACGCTATGGACGCTCGTTTCAGCTGAAAAGGCGTATTTCAGATAATTCTTCTGTTTTTCACCGTTCCCTTCGAAAATGGGCCCCGATGGCGTATTGCCGAACCGGGTCCCGAAATATTTTCCCCGTACCAGCGCCCCCTCCGCGTTGATCACATAATCTCCGATATTCCGGGTCGCGGAACCCCCGAAGATACGGAGCCGGGTATACCGCGGCGTGAATAAAACCACCGGTGAAACGCCGAAAATACCAACATCCCGAATCTCTCTAAAAACCACCGGAAAATCGTCCCAGGTGTAAAAATAGCTCACCGTTGAATCCCACCCTAAAAAAGGGAAATGAAGCTGAACCGCCCATTCACTGTTCCCAATGGAAACCGGAGGTTTTTCGATCTCCCCCACAAATTGAGACTGTTCCCACTCGCTTCCCGATGGAGCCGGCCTGTGAAACTCCAGGTCCGGAATCAAAAGGGCTTCCAGCCTCGATTCCTTGTAATAAAGATCTGTTTTGACCATCCAGAGCGGGATATAACGGTCTTCCACCTCTCTTAAAATGTATTCCTCAAAATCAAGGGGATTGATTTCATCCAATACCCGGGCCCCTTCATTGACCCCCCACCGGACAATCTGTTTCCCTGCCCGGACGTCGAGATTTGAAAAATGAAGGTCCAGGTAAAACTCCTTCAGGGAAACGCCCTGTTTCCTGATCTCAACGTCCCGAACGTTATCGGCTTGAATCACGGGAGGAACATCCCCCGGGTTCTGGCTCTGGGTCAAAATAACATCGGGCCCTTTTCGCGGAGAGATGGTGTCGACATCTTCCAGGTCATAAACGGCGTCGTAAAACGCGCGAATTCTTCCCGACAGGGAGAGATGCGATCCATAAGCGTAGGTGGGATAAAGGCTGACGATGTTGAGGAGTTTCGTATACGCTGAGGGACGGAAAAGGCGATAGGCTGTTTCATTCCGAACGTAGCCGGGCATTTGAAACCGGGATAAAGGCCTTTTCGCCTCTTCCGGGTGAGAAGAGTCCTGTTTGACCTGGTCCGGAATTTCGTTACCGTAGGATAATGACGTCAACAGGCAAATCATACCAACCATTCCATAAAAAAAAACGACTCTTTTGAAGATCATTTTCAAAAATCCCGGCTGATTTTAAAACTGATCGAATATTTTTCAAAAGCTCCCAGCGCCGAAGTTTGAGCGGTTAATAAGGAGGTGGATGAGGAGGTCGTCGGAATATCAAAATTGGTCATATTTTTAAAAATTTGAAGATGGGTCGACAATGACCACATCGGTTCAAACCGGTAAGCGACTTCCGTTTCCACCATGATCAAAGAATGGGTTTGAAAGTCGTCGACAATCTCCCCCCCGAAAGCCTGATGGGTAAATTGCTGGTAACGGCGGATCGCGTAAGAACCTCCAAGAGAGCAGCTCAGAAGATTTGTAACCGATTTGACGTAATTCATTCCGATCGAATGAGACTTAAAGGCAAACTGATCATCCACAATCCGGTTAATAAAATAGGTATAAGAAACACTGATCACATCCCGCTCTCCGATGATCTGCGAGCTGGCGAGGGTGAGGTTTTGCCTTTCCGCTTCGAGTCTCTGACTGATATACGAGTGACTTCGTTCATAAGAATAAGCGGCCGAAACCGACGACGGGAAAAAACCTGATTTGGAAGAAGATAAACTGACAGAATGACTTAAAAAAGAGGGGCCTGTTCCCGTATGGGAATAGGTCAACCGGAGCCCGGTGTTGACGCTGTATTTCTCAAGAAAACGGGTGTTGACCGATATCCCCTGATTCAAGGTTAGAAAAATCTCCTGAGACCTGGAGTAGGCCGCCAGACTTCCAGAGGTAGAAAGAGGAATGGTCCATTTTGAATTCCTCAACAAAATGTAAGAAAGGTTTCCGTTAAGCTGGTTGGAGATATCGCTTTGAGGATGAGTTGAAGAAGAATTGACATTACTGTCGTAGTTAAAAAATTCATGGGACAGGGAAGTCGATAAAGGCTTGAGACTCTCCAGGATTTGCGGAATCCGGATTTGTGTCGCCTCATAAATCTCCTTTTGCCCGTTTTTATCTCTGGCATAGGTTGCCGCTGCCCGGTACGCCTCAATCGCTTTCAGCAAATCTCCCTTATGATCCAGCGCGAGCGCCAGCCGGAAGTGATAATCGGCTTCCAGCGGATTGATTTGCGAAGCTTTTTCATACGCCTGTTCAGCTTTTCCAAATTCCTGTTTTTTTTCATAAAGAAGACCCAGGCGATAATGAGAGTCCCCGATTTCAGAACTGAGCTCCAGCGATTTTTTATAGGCGGATTCCGCTTTTTCATCATCCCCTAATTTTTCATAAATAAACCCAATGTTATGATGGGGAAGCGGGTTATAGGGGAAAAGCTCCGAGGCTTTCTTCAGGAGTTTGAGGGACGGTTCAAACCGGCCGGTTGAAAAAAGCTCGTTTCCTACGATAAAGTATCCGGCCCCTTCTTCCATCTGTTCAATCAAAGGAGCCATATTTTGCATCTTTCGAAAAGATTCTTCGACTTCCCATTCTTCTCCCCCATAATGGATCGTCTCTTTAAAGCGGGCCATGGCTTCCCGGTATTCTTCCAGGGCCTCTTTAACACCGCCCGCCCGCTGGGCCGTATTGCCGGAGATTTCAAACATCAAAGCCAGCCAAAAATGAGTAAGCGCATGATCGGCTTTTAATAAAAGCGCTTTTTTAAATGAATCGGCGGCTAAGTCAAACTTGTTTAACTTGACCTGGGCCAGGCCGAGATTATAAAAGGCATAAGAATTTTTGTCGTCTAATTCGGCGGCTTTCTGAAAAGAGTCGTTAGCCTCTTCATATTTCTCCGCTTGAAAATCGTTTATCCCTTTTGATAACAGCATTTTAGCTTCTTTGTATCCTGGAGAATCAAACCGGTCAGACTCAAGCGCCAGAGCCGCCTTGACTTTGACGAGCCTTTTTTGAGCCTCCAACCCCTCCGGTGTATTTTGACCCGAGGAGGCGGCCGCGATATATTCTCCAAAGGCCTCCTGAAGCTCTCCTCTCCCTTCATAAATGGTTCCGAGAAAGAGATGGGCGGGATAAAACCCGGAATCTTCATCGATCACCTTTTTAAAATATTTAAAGGCTTCAAAGGTCTTTCCCTGCCGGTTGGCAATTAACCCCAGAAATAAAAGCGCGCCCCTGCTATGCGGGAGAAGCGAATTTAAGGACAAATAAGCTTTATACGCCTCATCCAGTTTTCCAAGATTGTAGGCTTTTTGCCCTGTGTCAAAGTATTCCTTCGATTGCAAGGCTTTTTCGGGCGTTTCTCCAATGTCCAGAAGCCTTCTGTTTATATTTTGGAGAATCGGCCGGGCATCGGGATAGAGATTCCCGACCAATAGACCGGTGTTGTAAATATTCACCGCTTTCTCGATTTCCCCCTGCTCTTCATAAATCTGACCGGCCTGATAATAGGCCAGGAAAAACAAGGGCTCCACCTCAATAATTTCTTTAAACGTTTCCAAAGCCTGGCGACGCTCTTTCTTTTGCATTAAAATCAACCCATATAAATACAATCCGGAGGGCTGTTTGGGGTTGATCTTTAAAAGAGACAAAATATTTTTCTCGCTCTCTTCGAGATTCCCTTTCCGAAAGGCTTCAGCCGCTGTCTGGTATAAACTTTTCATGATTTGAAGATCAGACTGATTCAAGCTTTCTCCTAAAACCCTGTGCGCATTGATCACGCTTAACCCAATGAATAAAATGAGAAATCCTTCAATTAGAGTTCTGCTCACGCTCACAATTTTTGTCTACCTTTATCCTTTTTTTTAAAAAAATGGAGAAGGCCTCAGACCCTCTGGGCCTTCTCCAAATGACATCACGACCTGCCATCCTGAGATTCCAGAACCCGGCGGAGAAAGAATGTATCCCCCTCATCCTGGTGGTCTCACAGACTTCCCGCTAAATTATTGAAGGGGTGTTGTTAACCCACCCGAATAATAAAGCGGAGGAAGCGGATGCGGTGTCGCTGGAGGAACACCACAACCCAGGCACGAATAGAGATAACCTCCTTCATTCTGCTGAACAAGCTGGTTGATCACCTTCGCGTTTCCGAAACTATGAAGAATCGGAATGCGCAAAAATGTCTCGTTCTGCGGATTGTTGGTCTCTCTGAGGGTCTTGAATTGACCTCCGTTACAGGGCGCCGCGTCGGTGCAGGTGATAATGCCGACGTCGTCCGCCCCGGGAACGATATCCCCCGGCTTACAGGTTCCAGCCGCTACGCAAGGATCACTTCCTCTGACGATATGCCCGAGGACTCCATCTGCTCCAGCCCGGGTTGCCGGGTTTAGAGCGGGGGAATCCGAGGCACCTGCAATTCCGGAAGGACCGGCGAGGTTCCGATTCAGAGCATAGGTCGGAACCCTTCTGGGCAGGCCTGTCGCTGGATCAATGACGACATTCCCATAGGTATCAAGCGCATTGCTCGATCCGCAAGGAGACGTAGCCGTACACTGAATAAACTCGCCTGGATCCGCGTAGGTCTCTTCCTCAACATTCGGTCCGCTTCCACCCGTAAAGTTTATTTTCAAACTTTGGTTGCTGGAAAGCTCTTGTTGAGAAAGCCGATCGTCGACGAGAAACGGCGCATTGGCCAATGTGGCGGGACCAATGACGTGTGTTCCGGCACTGTCTGTCATCGTCAGGTTTCCACCTGGCGTCCAGGTCCAGCTACAGAGTCCGCCAGCGCAGTCGGCAGCGTTTTGGTCCGTGAAGGACGTCCACGATGTTGTGGCCCGACCGAAGGTGGCCTGTGAGGTGAAGTCCTGGGTCAACGTTCCGGAGGCTATATTTCTCGCCACTAGGACATCGGGTGTCCGTTGTCTTTCGTGAGGAATATACCGTGGAAATTTACCCGCCGTAATGGGGGCCGTGGGATGATCGAGAAAAACCGCCATGGAAATCGCGTTTTCCGACGCACCCGGCGTCCCCAGATCGGGAGTAAACTGCCCCTCTTGAAGCAGGGGAGCAAACCCGGTTAGCCAGAGTCCCGCGCCAAACGACAGGGTCGACATCATCCTGTATCCCGTGCGATGATGGTCGCCCGTTGGCGGCATGAATTCGGTCCCATTTCTGGGCTCGAAATATCCTCCCGTTCTCCACCCATTCAACGCGAGATTTGCCTGACCGGCGCAATCAGTCCCATTGCAACGACCATTTGCAGGATTCAGAAGCCCGGGAACAAAAGTATCTCCCTGAAGCCCCGCGCTTGCCGTGTTGTTGACATTATTAACGTCAACAGCAAAGGCTAGCCCTGAAGTGAGACAAACCACGCAGATGAGCGTGAAAAGGCTCATTTTTGTGATTTTCATAGTTTTTTTTCCTTTCTTTATTGTTGTTACTGCTGCTGTTATTAATGATTGTTTCGTTTTATTCATTTTTATTTTTTCACCCCCTTCCTCTTTTTATTTTTCAAAAAAAGGTGTCTCCCTTTTTTTGAAACCTTTAATAACGGATCATGCTAATTAAGGCTGTTCAAAAAGCTTTAGTTGCCCCCTTCGGGGACTTCCTCCATTTTAATTTTTGGAGGTAGGTCGCGAGGCCGCATGGAGACACAAAGCTTGCTCGCGAGCGGTCCCGCAGCGAAGCTATGCTTTTATCCTCTTTAGTGAGGATTGCCGAGCGACGAGAACAAAGCAAATGAGGCTTTTTCAACAGCCTGTTAGGGACAGCCGGCTGATGGCCCCGCCGTCAACGCATATCCGTTAACAGAATCATACGTAAAGGCTCCCTGGCAGGATCTTGTTAATCCGCCAGTGGCTTGCGGATCATTAATCGTTTGTTCAAAAGTTCCCTTTGCGCTCCCCGTTAAATTTCCATTAGGATCGGTTAATGAGATCACGCTAAACTTTAACGAAAAAGACTGGCTGTTTTCCGGAACGGTCTGGGTCAACTGAGTTTCGATTTGATTGCACCGGAACCCCGTTCCCAAGCCGTTACAACCGGGCGCATCCAGCTGCAGCCGCGATAACAGTCCATGCGCAGTCGATTGAAGAACCACACCGTCCTGAGAAACTTGACTGGAGACCGACGGAACACACCGGTTGGTGGCCTCAAACAGGAGTTGATCACAATTTTGGTTAATGACTCTTGAACTGCTTCCACCGGGAGCGCCAAAACCGAATTGGGTGCTATTTTGGAGACAGCAGGGAATGGAAGTGTTTGGAAAGGGAATTGGCCCGGGGGTTTCGGGAAGTGAAAATCCCCTGAAACCGGCATCGTTGGTTGTTTTAAAATTGGTGTTATGAAAGGTTAAAGTTTCACCCGCTTTCACCCAATGGGGAGAAAAAAGAGCCAACACGATAGAAAAAGTTAATACTATTAAATATTTAAATGAATTCATCTTTGTTTACATCCCTTTTATAGGACTTTCATATTAAACCTCCGGAAGATGATATTTATTCCCTAATTTTAATGGGGACCCGTGCGGAGAAATGATTAAAACCTTATGTACGCTGGGGAATCGCTCCCAAAGCTAGCTCGGAGCCTCCAGATGCCCCCATACCCCAAGCTCGGACAGGCAAAACCTGATCCTCATTTCCTAAAAGTAGATTTTAAAAAACAGATCCAGACTAAAACCATCGACCTCAATGGCCAGTTTTTCAATATTTGATGTCACATCATTATTCGTGGAGGTGGTGGTGACCTGTCCGAAAATAATATCGTCACCGATTTTGGGAGGCGGAGGAGGAAATTGGGCCGTGTTGGCATTAGGAACTCCGGCCTGTGGAGAAAGAAACTCCTGAAATCCAGCTGGAAAATAGCGGGTAACGGCTAAATTTTTAATATCTCCCACAATATAACGGATTCCACCCCCGAAAGAAAAATTTTTGGATAAAAAATATTCTCCCTTAACCCCCACCCGGCTGCTATATCCCCAGCCCATCGCCTCCGTCGAGCTCACTGACGCGAAATTGAGGTTGTCACTGACGAGCCTAACACTGCTGTCCATGGTTAAAAAAGCCAGGGAGATTCCAAAAAGTCCGAGGTCGGCATAAATCCGGCTTTGCCTTGAATCCTCATAGAGAAGATAGCGCCAGCCTGCCCAGAACTGTTCTAAAACCAGGTTATACCGGGCGCTCCGGGAGGCACACCGGTAATCAAATTCCACCGGAACGGAAACACAGGAAACAAAATGCGCAGGGGTGGGTCTGGCAAAAATAGGGATCGGAATAATATCTCCATTAATGGTCTGGCCATGCCATAAACTGGTGGAAAGAAATAATGCCGATTTTTGAGAAAGATCATAGTTGAGTTCAACCCCAAACTCGACATTGCCGGATAAATCATCCATCACTATATTTTTTTTATTCGATTGAAACTGCTCATTGCCGGGGAGGAGAAAATTAGGGTCTTGAAGAATACCCAGCCGGGGATTAGAAATGACCGTGTTCAAAGTCTTCAAGCGAGGCCGGTAAAAGCCGGAGAAGACCTCCACTCCCCAGCGAGAGTGTTTGAGCTTAGGCGCCGGATCTTGAGGGGGCTGAGTTGGGATGGTTTGGGCAAAAGAGGGGGAAGGGGAGGCAGAGGGATACAACCACCCAAACAAGATGAAGAAAAAACCGATCAAAAATAACTGTTTCATTCATATCATGAAAAAATAGAGAACCTCCTAATCTAAACCATGAAATGAGTGAAATTATTCCAAAAAAAAACGCGGTTTTAACAAAAACCGCGTTTTTTTACTCTAAATTCTTTATCGTTGGAATATCAATGCGTTAAATACGATCAATAAATGATTGTATCTTAGGTTCCATCTCCTTATTTCCGCCATGACAAATATGGCATCCGTTTCCGACATCTTTTCTTGATTCTGAAATCAAGACATAACTCCGGGGTTTATTCTGCCAGGTGGTAATATGATTTCCCTGAAAGTTTAAATTGTAAAATTTAAGACTCTGAATTTCCTCCGGGTTCCCTTTGAATGGAACAAAAGAGTCGTAGTCAGACACCATCAGGGTTATCATTTTTCCCTCAGAATCCTTATAAAAAATCAATACGGTAGGAATCCCCTCAATCATCTGAAGATTGGCTCCAATCAAATTTAACTTTGAAACTTCCGGATCAGAGAGATGAATGTCAAATCCCCCTCTGCTTTTAATCAGTTGCCTCAATTTTTCTGGATTTGAGTTCTCAAATTGAAGCTTAAAGGGTTTATTTTGATACGAAACATGATATTCCAGCGCTTCTTCAACCAGGTGAGACAATTTGACCTCAGAAGGCTTGAGATTAAACAAAATTAAACCCAGCAAAACGACCGTAACGCCTATCGTTGCCGGATAAAAAATCTTAAACCACTTTTTTTGAACTGTTGAGACAGGGCTTTTATCTTTTATCAATTCATTTAGACGTACTTTCAGATCATGAGGCGCCTGTTCCCTGGGTAAATTGCTTTTATAGAACGTTAACAGCTCTTTTTCTTTTTGAAATTTAATCCGGCAGCTGGAACAGGTGTCGAGATGCTCCTGAATCAATATCGCTTCTTTTGTAGGTAGTTCACCATCCAGATAAGGATGCATAATATTAAGGATCGTACTGCAATCATACATTTTTTAAAAATGCTCCAGGAGAGTTAGCGTTTCACAAACCTTTAAAGTTTTTGTAAAAGAAGCGCCCGTTGGTTTTTCATACTTTTTTTAAAGTATACCATGGTTTTCCCTTTTCAGAAAACGAATAAACACACATATTTTAATATAGCTTATTAAAAAATTTGATGATCCTCAACCTTAATTCACTGCCAATCATATGATTAAACCGTTTAGAAGAATGAGTCATTCCATTTTTTTATTGTAAAAAGTCATTATTTTTAATCGTTGTCACCTTTAATGCAGTCGTAAGCAGTCTGAAAAAATACATTTCTGTCATTCACATGTAAACTTTATGTAAACGGGATAAATGATTCGTCTCGCTACGGACCCGCTCGCGAGCAAGCTTTGTGATTCCCTTTGGATTCCCGCTCCCCGCTAAAAGCATACGGGGACAAGTTTAGCGGGAATGACGCCTTTTTAACGAGACCATCAAATATAATATTCAACTGCCGTTTTTAGGTTTAAAGGAAAAGTATGGAATAAATACACTCTATTGAAGGTTTAAACGTGACACCCGGAACGATTACTCAGGGAAACACTCACCAGGGGGGTAGATGAAAATGAAAAAAGAAAAAAGATGTTTAACCGGATTAATTTCCCAATCTAATAACTCCGTGACGAAATGGACGGTCTGTTTGGGAATTTTGCTCATCGTTTTTGGAATTCTTCCTCCCCCTGTGAAGGGAGCAAACTGGAACGTAAATATCGGTCCAGGTGCCCAATATTTTACCCAGAGCAGTCTAAATGCCTCTGATATCGGAACAAATAACCTCACGATTAATCAAGGAGACACGATTGCCTGGACATGGAATGACGGGGGAACTACTCACACAGTCACCACAACGGATGGGATTTCTTCTGCCAGCCCATGTTCAAGTGGAGCAAACTTTGATTCCGGTTTTGTATCTTCAGGTACTTTTACCAGCCCCGCTTTCACTGCCGCCACTCCGGCAGGGAATCCCTGTAAATTTTACTGCCAGCTTCATGCTAATCCAGGTTCAACAAGTGGCATGATCGGGCATATTACCATCAACGCTACCAGCGGAGGGGGAGTTGGCACAACCCCTGCAGGCGGTGGAACGGGCGGAGGTGATTTTGAAACCACCGGTCTTTTTGATGCCGACGCTGTGCCCGATCTTGTCATCGCTTCAGCTGCTATAAAGAAAATTCAACTTTACCCCATGACTGCCGGAGGAAGTTTCGTCGGAGGCGCCCCACCCGTTCCCGCATTTTCAATGAGTGATCCTGACGCCCCGCAAGGAGTGGCGGCAGGAAACTTTAACAACAATACAGATGCCTTTGATGATATCGTTGTGCTTGATAAAGCGGCGAATGGGTCAACTTATTTGTCCGTTTACTACGGAAACAGGGCAGGAAGTTTCGCCACAACAACCGGGGGTAACGGATTAGCGGCGAAACAGTTCATCGTACCCAAAACAGGCGGAGGCTCCGAAACGCTGACCTCCGTAACCGCAAGGGATGTGAATGGTGACGGAAGAACGGATTTGATTGTCACGATTGCGCCTTCGACACCGGGAGGTAATCCGACTCCCAAGATCCTTTTGGGAAATGGCGATGGCACCTTTACAAACACCACACTCTATATCGCGAGTCCTGTGTTGACCTCGATAACGGTGAGTCCGGCCAGCGCCACCATTACGGGGCCGCCCCGGCAGTACACGGCAACCGGAATCGACCAATTGGGGTCCTTGATGACCGGAGTAACCTTTACCTGGACGTCGAGTGATCCGGCCATTTGCGCCGTCGATTCGACTGGACTTGCAACGGGCATATCTGTAGGCGGACCGATCGCCATTACGGCCTCCTCAGGGACAATTAGTGGAACAGCGAATTGCACGGTCGGCCCGATCAACGCCGATGTCAAGGCTTATTTCCTGTCTGCCACTTTAAGCGGAAGCAGCATGTTTGTCAGTGATACGATATTTAATTCGGGCCAGGTGAACCTCCCATCAGTGGATGTGGGCTTGTACCTTTCTCCCGATGCGATTATTACAGGATCAGGCAATGATATTCTCATTGGAAAAAGGATTGCTTCTAATCTGGCGGTCAATGGATCAAGTTCTGCGACAACGGTGATCACTTTAAGCAACATTCCAACAGGAAATTATTACGTTGGAACGTTGGCTGATTATCAACACAAAATTATCGAAACCGACGAAACTAACAATACGGGTGTAACAACAGGAACCTATTTGGTTGGTCCCGATCTGATTAATTACCAGATCTCAGGAACTATTTCAGGAACGAACATTTATCTCAGCGATACCCAGCAAAACATTGGAAACGAATCGGCGGGCCCCTTCACCGTCTCTTTTTACTTTACGGCGGGAACAACGCCCAACCCGTCAACTGATACCTTGATAGGCAGCCGCAGTCTGTCCGGTCTTGCAGGCGGAAGCGCGACCAATTCCGCAACAACGATCTTCGCCATCCCCATCACCGCGCCGGCCGGAACCTACCATGTCTGCGCAATGACCGATTCAGGCGGTGCCTTAACGGAGACCCATGAAACTAATAATAATCTTTGCACGTCAACCACTTACACAATCGGACCGGATCTGATTACCTATCAGATTTCTGGCTCACTTTCAGGAACCAGCATCTACATCAGCGACACTCAACAGAATTTGGGAAATAAAGGGTCCGGGACGTTTGTAGTGACTTATTACTTTACTCAAACGATCTCTTCCCCTGCATCCGGATATTCAACAGGCACACGTAATGTAACCAATCTGGCTGGCGGAAGTGCGACAAACTCGGCGACAACCGTATTCCCAATTCCCTCCAATACACCCGTCGGGGTTTATTATGTCTGCGCAGTTAGTGATTCAGCAAACACCGTGATCGAAACAAACGAAGCGAACAATATCCTTTGCACAACGACAACTTACACCATTGGGCCAGATTTAACCGGATTTCAAATATCTGCGATTCGTTCTGGAAATTCATTCTATATAAGCGACACAGAACAGAATATCGGAAACATCGCGGCAGGAGCATTCACAGCTTCGTTTTATTTATCCACAACCCCGGCGCCCGGTCCAAGTAAAATTCTCCTGGGAAGCAGAACCATCCCGGTTCTGGCCGGAGCTTCGGCGACGAACAGTGCCACAACGATCTTTACCATCCCTGCGGGAGTTCCCGCAGGAAATTATTATATCGTTGGAGTTGCTGACTCAGGAAATGTAATTGCGGAGACCAATGAAAGCAATAATACATTAGCCACCGCGGGTATTTTTGCTTTGCCATAAGGTTTTTATTTACCTCCAGAAAAATACAGACAGCGATATTCCGGGAATTGAATGACTCAATTCCCGGTTTTTTTTGCGCTTCAAATGCAGAAAACCTGCATTGACAAAGGGTGTTTTGTGTGGTAGCTTTTTTGTATTGTATTGGAGAATTTTCGTTATGCCAGCTCAAATTTTGGTCGTCGATCAAAACCCTATCATCCAAACAACGATTGAAAATACACTCATCGCCCAAAATTTTGAAGTGACCTGTGTCAGAGACGCGCTTTCCGGGCTGGATCTCGCCTATAAAATAAAACCTGATTTGATTATCGCGGATATGCGAATGGAAGGGTTGATGATATACAGCTTTTGCGCCAGAATCAGGCAGAAGACTTTCCTGTCTCATATTCCAATATTCTTGTTAGTCCAGCAAAACGACGGTTACGACGAAGCAAAACTTCGGCAATCCGGCGTTGTCGGCTTCCTTAAAAAGCCTTTCGATGAAAAAGAACTCAAAGAATCCTTAAAACCCTATCTCGCGAGATTTTCAGATAATTTTTCTGACACCGTTTTATCTCCCCCCCTGGAGAGTCCCGTCAGATCCGAAATGATCGAAAAACCTGAGGAAGCCTTTAATCTCGATCAAACCGTATTTGAAAAGACGGTTATGGACTCTGGTAAAGCAAAAACCGAACGGGCTTCTGTAGAAGAAACAGTCAATATCGAGGATCTTTTGGGATGGTCGGCTGATGAGGTTTCTCCGTTTTCCGAGGTCATTTCCTCTCCTGCTCCCGAAGAAACCGAAGGGACAGGTTTGACCAAACTTATGGAAGAATCCGCTCCTTCCGATACCACCGTGAATCCATTTTCTGCCGATACCCAATTGGACACTTTGCAGGAAACCTCGGGGATAACAACCGACTTCGAAGCAACGACAACAAATTTTGAGACGTCTGCCTTTATCGAGGAACCCGTTAAAAATTTTGAAGAAGTCTCCCCGATTTCCATCCCTTCCGGGGGAAAAGAGGCGGACATGACGAAAATAACCCAGGAGATTATCGAAAAAGTCGCCTGGGAAGTGGTCCCGCATCTAACGGAACAGGCCTTAAAAAAGGAAGCCATTGCCGCGATGGTCGAAAAAGTGATCTGGGAGGTCGTCCCTTTCATTGCGGAAAAGTCGGTTAAAGAAGCCATCAAAAAAATCACGGAAGAACTTGAGTAAATTCCCGCCTTAACGATCTCCATTTAAAGCCCAAGAACAGCGATAGACTTCGCACCCACTTATTAATCATGTCATTGCGAGCACCGAAGGGTGCGTGGCAATCTTATCGTAAAATCTTGAGATTGCTTCGCTTCGCTCGCAATGACAACTTTCTATCGCTGTTCTTGGGTAAAGTTATTCGTTTGCCAAGGACAGAGATAGAGTTTATAATTTTTTTCCTGTCATCGCGAGCACCCGTAGGGTGCGTGGCGATCTCGGGTTTAAAAGACGAGATTGCTTCGCCTTCGGCTCGCAAAGACACATTCTATCTCTTGGGCGTTTTAAGTGAGTTGATTTTTATGGCTTAAAACTCTAAACTTTAAATTCTATAGATTCAAACCCATCACCGAAAAATACCAGACAGGGGTATTCTTGGAAACAGATCAAAAACCAGACTATTCTCTCAGAGTCCGCCTCGTGCGAAACAAAATGACTGAAAAAAACCTGTCAGGTTTGATTGTTCGGGGCACCGACAGGTTCCTGAATGAATATGTTCCTGAGAGCGAAAGCACAAGAGTCTGGGTTTCCGGATTTTCCGGAAGCGCGGGAGACCTTTTCATCACCTTGCGGGACGCTTTCTTATTCGTGGATGGGCGTTATCATCTCCAGGCAGAACACCAGGTGGACCCAAAAATTTTTAAAATCGAAAAAGTTCCGTTAGGAACCTCCCTTGAAAAGGCTCTTATCCAGAAAATTAAAGATCTTTTTCCGGCTACACCCGCCCGCATTGGATTCGAACCGGATCGCTTCAGCATTGAAACTTTTGATCGACTCAAAAAGAGCGCTGAGAAATTAAAAATTGAAACCGTTCCGTTGACCCCGTCTCTGGTGGAAGAGGTACGGGGTCCCATCAAAGAAAAAACCGGCAAGATTTGGAAAATTTCCCCTTCTTTAACCGGATTCCCGGCGGCCCAAAAACTTGCCCGGCTCCGGGAGTTTATGTCATTCAACGGCATCGATCTCTGGTTTGTTCAAACACTCGATGAAATTGCCTATATGACAAACCTTCGGGGAAATGAAATACCTTACCAGGCAACTTTTAAAAGCCTGGTTCTGGTGACTTCCGATCGTTGTTACGTCGCCCTTCCTGAACCTGAACGGGCTGAAAATCCGGAACTAAAAGAATTAACCCTTATTGACATCGACGATTGGAAAAATATTCTTAAAAACAGTGAAAAAAACCGCACCGTCGGGTACGATCCCTCTACCACCACTGAAGCCATCCGGATGATCCTGGTTTCCCACTCCTTTAAAACGATTCCCCTTCCGTCACCCATTGCCACGATGAAGGCCAACAAAACTCCTGAAGAATTGACCCATATGATCAAGGCCTTCGCCAAGGCCGATCAGGTGGTCAATAAAGCAAAACATTGGCTTTGCAGGAAAACTTCTTCAGGTGAGAAAATAAGCGAAACCCGGTTTGCTGAAAAAGTCGCCAAACTTTTTAAACAATCCGGCGCCTTCTCTCTTTCTTTTCATATTATCAGCGCGGCCGGAAAAAACGGGGCCGTGATTCACTACTCCAATCCGGATCCGGATCGTATGATCTCCAACGGAGAGCTCATGCTTCTTGATACCGGAGCCTATTATGAAGGGGGATACGCGACCGATTTGACCAGAACTTTTTTGGTCGGAGATTCCAAAACAAAGGGAACGGAAGAACAGAAAAAAATATTCACCACGGTCTTAAAAGGAGCCATTGCCGGAATGGACGCGGGTTTTCCTAAAGGAACCTCGGGTGCCGCTTTAGATGCCATTGTCAGGGCTCCTTTATGGAAAGCGGGTTACAATTACAATCACGGAACGGGACATGGCGTAGGAATCAATGTCCATGAATCTCCGCCGAGAATCAGCTCCCAGGGCGACTCTATCCTCGAAAAAGGTCATGTTTTTTCAATTGAACCGGGAATTTATTTATCCGAGTTTGGAGGCGTCAGAATAGAAAACCTTTGTACCGTCATTGATCACCCAAAATACCCCGACTGGCTTACGGTGACTCCGCTCACCTTTTCTCCCCTCGACGAAAGGTTAATCGATCACTCCCTTTTATCCCGGGAAGAAAAAAAATGGCTCAGGTGGTACAAAAACCAGTCTAAAATCAGCCATATTTCCCCTCCTTTACCTTTTTTGGCTTAACCCGTGAACAGCAACTCCTTGTTTTGCCCGTCATCGCGAGCACCCGTAGGGTGCGTGGCGATCTCGGTTCAAGATGGCAAGATTGCTTCGCGGAGCCTGTCCTGAACAAACCTGAGATTCTTCGGCTTCGCCTCAGAATGACAGGTGAAGGGCTCGCAATGACACCTTTCCATATATGTTTTAGGGCTTAATTCCGTTCTTTACAGGCAGACTGAGTTTTTGTTACTATTTTTCTCTTATGTTTAAAGAACTTTCAAAAACTTACGAATTCAAAGAGATCGAACCTCTGCAATACCAGAAATGGCTCGACGAAGATTTATTTCATGCCGATGTCCGCTCTTCGGCTCCCCCGTTTTCCATGGTGATCCCTCCCCCCAACATTACCGGCGTTCTCCATATGGGGCATGCGTTAAACAACACCCTGCAGGATATCCTGGCCCGGTGGAAGCGGATGCGGGGTTTTAATGTTTTATGGGTCCCAGGGACCGACCATGCGGGGATCGCCACCCAAAATATCGTCGAAAAACAATTGGCTAAAGAAAAAAAGAAAAAAGAGGATATCGGACGGGAAGCGTTTATTCGAAAAGTCTGGGAATGGAAAGAACACTCCGGCAGAACGATCATTCAACAACTCCAGAGACTGGGCAGTTCCTGTGATTGGACGCGGGAGCGGTTTACGATGGATGAAGGGCTTTCCCGGTCGGTCGAAGAGGTATTTATCCGGCTGTTTCAGGAAGGGTTAATCTACAGAAGTGAGCGGCTTATTAATTGGTGCATCCGGTGCCAGACGGCGCTTTCAGATATCGAAGTGATTCATGAAGAGGCTGAGGGGGCCCTTTATTACATTCATTACCCGTTAGCAGATGATCCGGCACAGGGCCTTCCCGTCGCAACCACCCGGCCAGAAACCTTGCTGGGAGACACCGCCGTGGCCGTTCATCCGGAGGACCCGCGTTATCAAACCTTTATCGGGAAAAAAGTTCTCCTCCCCCTGGCCAACATCCCTATTCCTGTCATCTCGGACTCCGCCGTTGACCGGGAATTTGGATCCGGGGCCGTAAAGGTCACGCCTGGCCATGATTTTAACGACTATGAAATGGGTGTTAAGCATCACCTCCCTCTTGAAAACATCCTTACCCCCGCCGGAAAAATTATTTCGAACGCGCGAACCGGTGAATTTGCCGGAATGGATTTCCCAACGGCACGACAAAAAGTGGTTGAGAAATTAAAAGAGGATGGATATTTAATCGACATCAAAAAACATCTTCACGCGGTGGGAAAGTGCCAGCGTTGCCACACCGTTGTAGAACCTTATCTTTCCAGCCAATGGTTTGTCCGGATCTCGCCTCTCGCCCTCCCAGCCATTGAGGCCGTTCGAAAGGGAGACATTAAATTTATTCCCGAATTTTGGGAGAACACCTATTTTGCCTGGATGGAGAACATTAAAGATTGGTGTATTTCCCGACAGCTCTGGTGGGGACATCAAATTCCGGCCTGGTACTGCCTGGCGTGCCATCCTGAATTAAAGAAGGGGAACCCGTTTCTTTTTAAAACCCTTGATCCTGTGGTCAGCGCGGCAAAACCGGAATCCTGTAAAAAATGCCGGGGCAAGGCGTTTATCCAGGACCCTGATGTGCTGGATACCTGGTTTTCATCCGCGCTCTGGCCCTTTTCAACTTTAGGATGGCCAGACCAGACGGAGGATTTGAAAAAATTTTATCCGACCTCTGTCTTATCAACGGGGTTCGATATCATTTTTTTCTGGGTTTCCCGAATGATCATGATGGGACTTAAATTCAGGGGAGAAGTCCCGTTTAAAACGGTCTATTTTCACGCCCTGGTCCGGGACGCGGAAGGGCAAAAAATGAGCAAATCCAAAGGCAACGTGATCGATCCGATCGCTTTAATGGACCGGTATGGGACCGATGCCCTGAGGTTCACCCTCGCCTCAATGGCCGCCCCTGGAAGGGACATCCTGCTCGATGAAGAGCGTTTTGCCGGTTACCGAAACTTTTGTAACAAGATCTGGAACGCCGCCCGCTTTATTTTACTCAATTTAAAAAATGAAGAAGATCTTCCGGGTTCAAAACCGGCCCCTGAAACCCTCCCGGATCAATGGATTTTAATCAAATTAAACGAGTGTGTTCGCCAAGTCAATCAGTCCCTTGAGACATTTCGTTTCGATGAAGCCGCAAACGCCCTTTATCATTTCATCTGGCATGAATACTGCGACTGGTACCTCGAATTTATCAAACCGATTTTATTTGATTCAGAAGCGGAATCAACCCGGCACATCATGGCCAGCGCCTTTCGAGAAATTCTCCTTTTACTTCACCCTTTTATGCCCTTTATTTCTGAAGCCATCTGGCCCTCTCTTTCTCCCGGGAAAAGAAGTATTTTAACCCTTTCCTATCCTCAAACCGAGCCCCTTTCTGATGACAAAGGGATCGACAAACTGATGGAAAATCTCAAGGAAATTATCAAAGGGCTAAGGAGCATCCGGGGAGAGAATAATATCCCTCCGGGTAAGGAATTAAACGCTTACCTCGTTCTAAAAGAGGAGGCGGTTTCCCTATTGACTGAGCAGGAAGCCTACATCAAGAGACTGGCCAGGCTTTCCCATCTTTTCATCAGTTCTCAACTTGAAAAGCCGGCTTACTGCGCGACGTACGTATGCAATCTGGGAACCCTTTATGTCGATTTGACCGGAATTTCTGACCCGAAAGATGAAATCAAACGGTTGGAAAAACAAATTGAAAAAATTCAACTGGATCTTTCGCTAATAGCGAAAAAATTCGACAACCCGAATTTCGCTAAAAACGCGCCTGAAAAAGTGGTTAAGGAAGAAGAAATCAGAAAAAAAGCGCTCGAAGAGAAAAAAACTTTTCTTGCAGAAGAAATTCATAAACTGAAATCCTTTTTCTAAATCCGAACCGCCTGGGTCTCATTCAATGATTTTATCCCCTCTTCAAATTCAAGACCTCCTTAAAGAAGCCCTCAAAGAAGACCTGGGATGGGGAGATGTGACGACCCAGACTTTGTTCCCGGAATTTCTCCCGGCGAAAGGGACGATTTTTCCAAGAGAAGAAGTTGTCCTGGCCGGGACCCTGGTTGCAAGGGAACTCTTTACTCTTTTAGACCCCGGCATTCAAATCACGATACACCACCAGGATGGAAACAGCGTTAAAAAAGGAGAGATCTTTATCACCCTTCTGGGAGACGGAAGAACTTTGTTGAAGGGCGAACGGGTCGCGCTTAATTTTCTGCAAAGATTATCCGGAATCGCAACTTTAACCGCAAAATTTGTAAAACAGGTCAAAGGGACCAAAGCAAAAATTCTCGATACGCGAAAAACCACCCCCGGCCTCCGATTGCTGGAGCGATACGCGGTGTCTCAAGGGGGAGGCATGAATCACCGTTTTCACCTCGGTGACGCCATCTTGATTAAAGATAACCATATTACGTTAAAAGGGGGATTAAAAAAGACGCTGAGGGCCCTCAAATCAGGGGCTAATCCTTATTCTCCGGTTGAGGTGGAGGTTAAAAATAAAGAAGAAGCGAGAATCGCAATAGAAGAGGGCGCCGACATCATTCTTCTGGATAATATGACCCCGTCCAAAATTAAAGAGGCCGTATCGTTAATCGGAAACCGGGCTCTGGTTGAGGCTTCCGGGGGGGTCAATCTCAATAATGTTAAAGACATCGCCGAAGCAGGCGTCGACTACATTTCAATCGGCGCTTTAACCCATTCGGCTCCGGCGGTGGATCTGAGCATGGATATCGTTCCCAATGGATGACGTAAAATTAAAAAAACATCTTCAGATCGATCAGATTATTAAGTCCCTGAGGACGAAGGAAATCGGGAAAACCCTGATTTACCTGGAATCGACCGACTCGACCAATTTGCAGGCCGCACAACTCGGTAAAAAGGGGAATCCTAACGGCACCCTGGTCATTGCAGACAAACAGACCGCTGGAAAAGGACGGCTTGGCCGAACCTGGATCTCTCCCGCATTTGCCAACCTTTATTTTTCACTTCTCCTGAGACCTCCCATTTCGCCGCAAACGGCAAGCTGGATGAGTCTCCTGGGAGGCGTCGCAACCGCAAAAAGCATTCAGGGTTACACAGGGCTTTTGCCTAAAATAAAATGGCCCAATGACATTCTGATCAACGACAAAAAGGTTGCCGGAATCTTAACCGAACTTCATGCCGAAGGGAATCAGGTTCAATATCTCATTTTGGGGATTGGCGTCAATGTCAATATGAGCCGATTTCCCTCCCCCATTTCTCAGACCGCCACGTCTTTGAAAAAAGAGACAGGCCACCCTGTTTGCCGGGAGCTGTTTTTGACTGACCTTCTTCAGGAAATCGAAAAGGAACTTGAACAATTTTATCAAAAAGGCCATCAAATGATTTCATCAGAATGGAAAAAGCTTTCCGATACGCTGGGAAAAAAGGTCAGGATCAGCCAGGGAGGTCAGATTTTAGAAGGTACGGCTATTGATCTGGACCCTCACGGCGGCTTAATTTTAGAAAAAAAAGATTTCACCAGAATGACCATTATGGCGGGCGATATTGCCCCATGACCGGATCTAAAGGAATTAGCATGCTCCTCACCATCGACATCGGCAACTCCAACATTGTTTTAGGCCTGTTTCAAAAAAAACATTTAATCGGGGAGTGGCGAATTTCCACCCATCCCCATAAAACCGTTGACGAATACGCCATCTTGATGGAAGACCTCTTTTCATTAAAAAAAATTCTTCCAGAAGAAATTCGAGGGGCGATCATTTCCTCGGTCGTCCCGCCCCTCACCCCGATCTTTAAAGAAATTTCCGTCAAATATTTCAATACAGATCCAAAGGTTGTCACCACGCAGATCAAACTGGGGTTGACCTTCCAATATGAGAATCCGGCTGAGATCGGCGCTGATCGGATTGTCAACGCTGTTGCCGGATTCCATTTTTACGGGGGGCCTTTGATTATTGTCGACTTTGGTACGGCCACCACCTTTTGCAGTCTTTCAAAAAAAGGGGTCTACCGGGGAGGGGCCATTGCTCCCGGGTTAAATATCTCGGCGGAAGCGCTGTTTCAGCGAGCGGCCAAACTTCCCAGGATCGAACTGGTCAAACCTGATCGGGTGATTGGAACGGACACCATCACCAGCATGCAGTCTGGAATTATTTTTGGATATGTCGGATTGGTCGAAAAATTAATCCAGCAAATAAAAAAGGAAACGAAAGAAAACGGAACGGTCATTGCCACGGGAGGACTTTCCGGATTGATTGCTTCGGAAACCAGGGCCATTGACAAGGTCCACCCTCACCTGACTCTTGGAGGCCTGAGCATTATTTTTGACTTAAACCGAAATTAATACAAACGTATTAAATGTTGTTACGTTTCATCGTAGGGGCAGGCCCCTGTGCCTGCCCTGGGCAACCACGGGGGATTGCCCCTACAAGAAACATGTCACAATTATTTTTACGTTTGTATTCATTTGCAGGGAAATCACATCATTTAAGGAGAACTAATCAATGAAGAATTTAGGAAAACTCGAGGTTTTCCCCAATCCTCAGCCGAAAAGGGATTATGAAATCCAATTTGAATGCCCGGAATTTACCTGCCTTTGTCCCAGAACCGGCCAGCCGGACTTTGCCGTCATTCGGATCAATTATATTCCAGACCAGTTTTGTGTCGAGTTAAAATCGCTGAAACTTTATTTATGGTCTTACCGAAATGAAGGGGCTTTTCACGAAGCCGTGACCAACAAAATACTGGATGATCTCGTTCAGGCGATCCAGCCCCGTTTTATGAAAGTGGCAGGAGACTTTTTCGTCAGAGGGGGCATCCACACTGTCGTTACCGCGTCTCACACGAAGAACTAGAAAGATTACCGATAGAGGGCTGAACCGGCAGCCCTAAACTCCTCTGCCTTTTCTTTCATCCCTGTTTGAAGCGCTTCTTTTTCTTCAAGTTCCTTCTGTGCCGCATACTGGCGCACATCTTCGGTGATTTTCATGGAACAAAAATGGGGCCCGCACATCGAACAGAAATGGGCCACTTTTGCATTCTCTGCCGGAAGGGTTTCATCGTGAAACGATTTCGCCGTTTCAGGGTCAAGCGACAGATTAAACTGATCTTCCCACCTAAACTCAAAACGGGCGTCTGACAGGGCATTATCCCGGTGCTGGGCGCCAGGATGTCCTTTCGCGAGGTCGGCGGCATGTGCGGCGATTTTATAGGTAATTACGCCTGTTTTTACATCTTCTTTAGTCGGGAGACCCAAATGCTCCTTGGGGGTTACATAACATAGCATCGCGCACCCGAACCACCCAATCATCGCCGCCCCGATCCCAGAGGTGATATGATCATATCCCGGCGCAATGTCGGTTGTTAACGGTCCTAAAGTATAAAAAGGAGCTTCATGACATTCTTTCAGCTGTTTTTCCATATTCACCTTGATCAGGTGCATCGGAACATGGCCGGGTCCTTCGATCATGGTTTGCACGTCATGCTTCCACGCGATTTTCGTCAACTCCCCAAGCGTTTCGAGTTCGCCGAACTGAGCTTCATCATTGGCATCCGCGATTGAACCGGGACGCAGGCCATCCCCCAGGCTGAATGAAACGTCATAAGCCTTCATCATTTCACAAATTTCCTCAAAATGGGTATAAAGGAAACTCTCCTGATGATGGGCAAGGCACCACTTGGCCATAATCGATCCCCCGCGCGAAACAATGCCGGTCTTCCGTTTGGCTGTCATGGGGACATATCGTAATAAAACGCCGGCATGGATCGTGAAATAATCGACTCCTTGCTCCGCCTGCTCGATTAACGTGTCTTTGAAAAGGTCCCAGGTGAGTTCTTCGGCCTTCCCGTTTACTTTCTCAAGGGCCTGGTAAATGGGAACCGTTCCAATAGGAACCGGAGAGTTTCGTAAAATCCACTCTCTTGTCTCATGAATATTTTTTCCGGTGGAAAGGTCCATCACGTTATCGGCGCCCCACCGTGTGGCCCAAATCATTTTTTCAACTTCTTCTTCAATGGTGGAGGCCACCGCGGAATTCCCGATATTCGCGTTGATTTTCACGAGAAAATTCCGGCCGATAATCATCGGTTCAATTTCGGGATGATTGATATTTGAAGGAATAATCGCTCTTCCTCTTGCCACCTCGTTCCGGACAAACTCGGATGTCATCCTGGAAGGAATCGAGGCTCCGAAAGACTCTCCCTGATGTTGCGACATCCCTTTGCCTCCACCGTTGGCCGGCTGTTTCAAAGCTTCTTCCAGCATCTGGTTTTCCCGAATGGCGATAAATTCCATTTCAGGGGTAATGATCCCCTTTCGGGCATAATGCATCTGAGACACGTTCATGCCGCTTTTTGCCCGTAAAGGTTTCCGAATATGCCGAAAACGGAGGTGATCGAGTTTTGGGTCATTCGCTCTTTTACGGCCATACTCCGAAGAAGAGACTTGCAGTTCTTCAACATCGTTCCTGCCCAAAATCCAGTTTAACCGGATGGGTGCAAGCCCTTTTTGTATATCGATTTTAATTTTTGGGTCGGTATAAGGACCCGAGGTATCATAAACCGCCACGGGCGGATTTTCTTTAGGTATCCCGGTCATCGGAATCGTCGGCGTGAGAAGAATTTCCCGCATTGGAACCTCGACCCCTGCCACCGAACCTTTGACGTGAATTTTCCGGGAAGCGGGAAATGGTTTTGTCGTCAGGCCGCTGTCGACCGTTTCGCCCTTTAATTTTCCGTTGGCTTGATCATTCATCTTCAATATCCTTTCCTAATTCTACTCGGGGGCCTGTGCCACAAAGCTTGCTCGCGAGCGATTCCGCAGCGAAGCTATCTTTTTTCTGCCCCCGAACCCCGCGCTCAGATCGGCAAAGCCGAATCTTCGCATCCTAACCTAATCATTAAAGCGACCTGATAAACAAAAGGACAAAAAAAAACCGCGTCAGCCATCGGAGACACGGTTTTCGTTATTCTTTTAACCGCTTCCCTTCGCTGGCATTATCCAGATCAGGTTCAAAGGGTTGTCCTCTCTTTTGAAAGACTCTCAGCCGCCGGCACCCCTTGCGAAATGTTTAGGTTTTTATCTTAATATGCTGTTTGAATGGAAGTCAAATAAAAACAGTCGTCTTTATTTTGGACTGGATTGATGGGGGGAAGTGAATTAAAAAAACTTAAAGATATTTGTGTAAAGTTACAACCAAGCAAAATGACAAAACAATCAATAATTCTCCCAAAATGACCTCTCCCTAAAAATAAAAATGATATTACCACAAGACTATCATGAGAGTATATAGCAATTTCTTTGCCAAACCTATAACCCATTGAAATTTAATAATTTTATTTAAAAATATTGCAGTAGGAGCAGAATTTTAGTCAATCAATTGATTTTTTTAATGAAATTGATAAGAAAGTGGCAAATTGTTTCCCATAAATCCAAAAAACAGGGAAAGAATAAATCTCCGCTCTTGCCACCCCCAGTTTTTTAAAATATTCGTTTTTTCAGGCCAGGGGAGGGAGTTTCCGTCACGGGTCAAAACGTCTCCCGTTAGTGTCTCCTCTGTCGTGATTGCAATGGCCTGAAATGCTCATGAGACGCACTTCAGGCAGGCACGTTTGTCTCTTAAAGGGTTGTTTGGCGTACGCCCCATTCCTCCAACCCCCTCCCCCGGCCTTGGTCTCGGTTCTTTGGGATAAAACTGGGGGTGGGCAAGAATCTTGACTTGGCGGGTGACTCTAAGCTAGGATTAAACCATGCTTGATCCCTACAAAATTGCACCCACCTATGAAAAAGAGATTACCCGGGCTATTGCCAGAGAGTTTTATCAGCAATTTGACTCTCTGGTGGAATCGGATGTCATCATTATCGGTGCGGGACCTTCAGGTCTGGTTTGCGGAAAGGAACTGGCTTCTTCCGGAGTAAAAGTCCTGATCATCGAGCAGACCAATCATCTTGGCGGAGGGTTCTGGTCGGGTGGCTATCTGATGAACAAAACAACCATTGCCGCCCCCGCCCAGGAAATCCTTGAAAAAATCGGCGTTCCCTGCAAAAAAATGACGAAAGAGATGTATATCGTCGATGCGCCTCATGCCTGCTCCAAACTCATTGGAAGCGCCTTTGATGCCGGAATTAAAGTCCTTAATTTAACGGTTCTTCGCGATTTAATCATCCGGGGAGAAAATAATAACGTGGAAGGGGTCGTCGTCAACTACGCCCCGATCTATGAAATGCCAAAAGGGACGGCTCATGTCGACCCGATAGGCCTTGAAGGCAAGATTGTGGTTGATGCCACCGGCCACGATGCCATCGCCGTTCAGTTATTGGCTAAACGTGGCCTGTATAAAAATGTACCCGGCAATGGTCCGATGTGGGTCGCAAAATCAGAAGAATGTATCATGGAAAAGACAGGGGAAGTTTATCCCAACCTCTTTTTGGTTGGGCTTTCTGTCGCCGCTGTTTTCGGAACTCCCAGAATGGGCCCCGCGTTTGGGTCAATGCTTCTGTCGGGTAAAAAGGGAGCCGATCTTATTCAGAAAAAACTTCAATCTAATCGGTAAACAAACCCAATCAAAAATCAGCAGATAACATGAAAAAACCTTAGAGCTGTCATTACGAGAAGCGTTTTCTGCGACGAAGTAATCCACTACTGAGATTGCTTCACTTCGTTCGCAATGACAAGCGAGGACTCAGAATGACGTTTTAAGGACTTTTTCAACAGCCTAAGACGGGCGGAGGAAGGTGATTCTCATGCCATTCGCAATCACCAGCAAAGACACGCCCATATCCGCGGCGACCGCCATCCAGAGCGTTGAAAGTCCCGCTATCGCCAGAATAAGAAAAACCGCTTTAATGCCAATGGCCAGCGCAACATTCTGTTTGATCAGACGAAGCGTTTGTTTTCCCAATCGAACGGCAAACGGAAGTTTTAACAGATTATCAGACATTAAAACCACATCAGCCGTTTCCATGGAAACCTCCGTTCCCTTCTCCCCCATGGCAATCCCAACCGTCGCGGCGGCCAGGGCCGGGGCATCATTAATCCCATCCCCTACCATGGCTACTTTTTCGAATTTTTTTCTTAACTGTCCGATCGTATTTGCTTTTTCATCCGGCATCATTTCGGCGTAAACTTCATCCAGTCCGATCCGAGAAGCGACCAGAGAAGCATTAACGGCATTATCTCCTGTCATCATGGAAATATTTTCTACACCTTCCGTTCTTAGTTCCCTCAAACTTTGCGCGGTCTCGGGCCTAAGGGAGTCTGAAACCGCAATGATTCCCAGGACCTCTCTTTCATTTCCAATTAAAACAGTGGTTTTCCCCTGAGCCTCTAAAGGAAAAAGAGAAGATTCTATTTTTTCGGAACAAAACCCCTGTTCTTCAAAAAACCGATGATTGCCAATAAAATACGTCTCGCCGGCCAATACCCCCTTCGCGCCCAATCCGGGAAAAGATTGAAAATCCTTAAGCGGCAATTCCGGCGTCCCCATCCGATTGGCATATTCAACGATGGCCCCGGCGACGGGGTGCTTTGCGTGTTTTTCAAGTGAAGCCGCTATCCGGATCAGAGATTCGGCAGTTCCGGAAAATGGAATCACCTCTTTGACCCCGGCAATACCGGTCGTCAGGGTTCCGGTCTTATCAAAAACAAAAGTTTTAATCCTTCCCAACTCTTCGAGAAACAAACCTCCCTTAATGAGGATCCCTTTCCTTGCGGCTGCGGACAAACCCGAAATAATTGTCACCGGCGTTGAAATGACGAGCGCGCACGGACAGGCGATGACGACAAGCACCAGCGCCCTGTAAAACCAGGTATTTAAGTTTTCATGAAAAAAAAGAGGGGGCGCCACAGCAATAAAAACCGCAAAAGAAATGACCCATGGCGTGTAATATTTTGAAAAGAGGTCGACGAACCGCTGAGAGGAGGCTTTCCTCCCCGACGATTCCTCTACGAGGTGGATAATCCGGGCCATCCGGCTTTCTTTCCAGAGATGAGTCACCTCGATTTCAAGGACACCGGTGAGGTTCAGAGTCCCGGCATAAACTTCGTCTCTTTCTTTTTTATCGACCGGCAGAGATTCTCCCGTCATAGAAGCCTGATTGACGCTTGAAATCCCTTTTACAATTTTTCCATCAAACGGAAGGATTTCCCCGGGACGAACAATGACCCGTTCCCCCGCTTTAACCTGTTCGCCATCGACCCGTTGGTCCGCGCCTTCCCGGGAAACCGTTACCCGGACGGGCGTATAGTCAATCAAACGGCCAATCGCTTTTCGACTCCGGTCAACACTGCGGGTTTCAAGCCACTGGGCAAGGGAAAATAGAAAAACCACCGATGCCCCTTCCAAATAATCGCGAAGAAGGACCGCCCCAAAAACAGCCAGAGTCATGAGAACGTTCATGTCGGTGATCCGCTGTTTCAGCGAAAGCAGGCCCTTTCGCGCGATAGGATAGCCGCCTAAAAAAACCGCCATTAAATAAAAAACCGTAGAAATTTGGGAGGAAAATAAAAAAGATGAGATGACTCCTCCGACGGTCAACCCCCCTGAAAGGAAGGTAGAAAAGACAGGCTTTTGGAAAAAAGACCCTGGCCCCGGTTTTTCGGGGGATTCCGGGTCTTTAACGGTATAGCCCAATTTTTCGACCTCGCGCGAGATGGCACGGGGATTGATCTGTATGGGCTGGTATTTAACGGTGAGCCGCGCGGTTAAAAAATTAACCTCGGCGGATTCGACGCCTTTGACCCGGTGCAGCCGTTTTTCAATTTTCAAGCCGCAATCCGGACAATCCATCTTGCCAATGGCAACCTGAAGAGTCCTGGTATTTGAATCATTGATCATGGTTTATTATAGAAATAAAAAATGGGGAAAAACAACGGATAAACACACTGGCCGTTCAGAAGAGGTCAGCTGTAAGGCCGCAGCCTTGAGGACGACGCAGGCGTACGTGGTTGGGTGCGTCGAAGAGGCCGAAAGGCGAGAACGCAACAGATGGCCTCTTACCCAAGAACAGAAATAGAAAGTTGTCATTGCGAGCGAAGCGAAGCAATCTCGCCATCGTGAACCGAGATCGCCACGCACCCTGCGGGCGCTCGCGATGACAGGCAAAACAAGGAGTTGCAAATCCTATCTCTGTTCCTGGGCTCTTATCAACGGCCAGGAACTACTCAACGAGGATCTTAATCAGTGTCCCCCCCACCCGAATGATATCAGCCGGTTTGAGGAGCTGGGTTTTAATCGATTGGCCATTGACAAAACTCCCGTTACTGCTTCCCAAATCGGTTAAACGATATCCCTGATCGGTTAATTCAATGATGGCATGCTGTCTTGAAATCTTCACGTCTCCCAACATCAGATCGGCTTTCATTCTTCCAATGGTGAGCCGGGGTTTGTTCAACACGACCCGCCTGCCCATCTGTTCGCCGCCCACCAGCTCCAAATACCATTTTCCTTTCCCTTTCGGGGAGAAAGACTCCCCGGCGCTATTTTGCCCTGACACGGGAGGTGAAGAGTCAAATAAAAAAAGCGCAGAATCCGGTTCGAAATCCATCTTGTCGGCCGAGGTCGGTTTTGGCTTTTGGTTCAGGAAATGTTCAATAATTCCTCCCGCGACATCATCCTTTGTGAGAGGATGTTCCAACAAGGGGATCACCCGGGCGTTATGGTAAATTTCCATCGTCAGGAGGGAAAGATCATGACTTAACACATAGACTAAAAACTGATCTCCGATCTCTTTTTCGGCAGGTCTTTTATCGGGGTGATGAAAATAAGATTCGACGCCTTTCCCGTATTTAAAATAAAAAAAACTGACTTCGTTTTGATTTCTTAAAAGAATCATATTTTCATTTTGATCGTTCTTGAGAATATCAATCTTTTTTTTAAGCTCCTGTCCATTGATCCCTCCACGGTAGGCTGGCTTATTTTGCGACGGAATCAGAAGACATTTCGCAAAAACAGGATCGACCGCGTAATAAGACAGGCTCACTTCCGGAAGGGACCCCAGTAAATTGAAGTAATCTTTGCCACTGATGGCATGGAAAGCGTTTTTTTCAAGATAAAAAGCTCCCAGAGGCTCTCCCTCCATCGCAACCAGATAAAGTTTTTTCCTGGGAGACTCTCCGAACATCACATCAATACGCTCTTCTTTTTTTTCTTTTAATTTCCGAAAGAGCGTGTTCACGAACGACGCCGAATAGGTTTTTTTTTCAAAAAATGTTTTAAGGGAGGGGATGCTTATTTCCGGCATCAAACGGCCTTTACCGGTTCATTTTCATTGATAAGGGCCAGGGCATTCAACAATTCCCCGGGATGACGATAACGGGCTGTTTTATCTTTTTCCAAACTTTTTAAAATGATATTTGCCAGGGCGTCCGGGATTTTTTCATTATATCTTTTGGGAGACTCGGGGATCGAATGGAGATGGTGATAATAAATATCCCCTTCGGTAAAGGGAGGCCGGCCGGCTAATAAATGATAAAGCGTGCATCCCAGGGCATACAAATCGGTTTGGGCATCCACGTTTTTTCCCAAAATCTGTTCAGGCGACATGTAGTAGGGAGTCCCCTTTACGGTGGTTTTCTCGCTCAACCCTTCATGAACGAGCTTCGCCAAACCGAAATCCATAATTTTAACCATTTTATCCTTCGTGAGCATTAAATTAGCCGGTTTAATGTCCCGATGAATCACATTTTTATCGTGAGCGTATTCTAACCCAAGGCAAAGCTGTCTGGCAATTGCCATCACGATGCGGATCGGAACTCCCCCCCTGGTTTTGACCAAAAGGTCTTTCAAGGTCATTCCGTCGACACATTCCATGGTAATGTAATAATCGCTTCCCACTTTGCCGGTATCATAAATTGTCACAATATTCGGGTGATTCAAAGCGGCCGCGGTTCGCGCCTCAAGCATAAAGCTTTCCAAAAACTGGGGGTTATTCTTAAAGGAATCGGGTAAAATCTTGTAGGCCACAATTCTCTTTAAGACGGTATCCTCCGCGCGGTAAACAATTCCCATTCCACCCCTCCCCAGCTCATTGAGGATTTTATACCGGCTGGTAACCGTGTGGGCCTCAGTCTCCTCCGGGGTTAGAGCGGAGGCCTGTTTGACTTTCTCCCCTAGTTGTTCAAGCCTCGCGGGAACATCTTTATAGCTTAGATCTTCAGCTAAAATTTTTTCATACAGAGAAACCGCTTCATGCAAATCTCCGATTTTTTCGGTTAACAGCGCCAAATTATAAAAGGTTTCAAGGTTTTCCCGGGCAACCGATTTCCTTTCGATTAATCTTTGATATTTTTCTCTCGCCGGGCCCAGCATCCCTTTTTTCTGGAATAAGCCGCCCAGGAGAAGAGACGCCTGTTCATAATTCTTTGAATTTGAGGTTATTTTTTGATAAAGACTGATTGCCCGATCCGTATTTCCCATTTGATTAAAAATATCCCCGGCTTCAAAAAATGCCCCCCCTTTTTCAAAACAAAGCGCGGCGTTTTCCCGCTCCCCTTCCGCCAGGTAGAGTTTTGCCGCCTCTTTAAATTTACCGCCGGACTCAAGCGACCTTGCCGTTAAAAGAGGCTTCTTTGCTTTTGAAAAGGCCAAAGCCGACTGCTCAAAAAGGCCGGCCTTTTCCAGAAAAAATCCGGCCTTCCGGTATTCCTTTGCTTTAAAGAAAAGGTCTCCCGCGCTTGCTGAAATTTCCTGAATTTTCCTTGTATTTTCCTCCGAAGGCGTTTCGTTCTCCAGAGCCGAAACGACCTTTTCAAAATTTTCAGCCGCCTGCAGAAATTCCTTTAAATGGCGATACATTTCTCCGGCCTTCAGATAAAGCCCTTCCTTTTCGTAATACCTGGCGGCTTCGCGATATTCCTTCCCCTCCTCACAAACCCGGGCCGCCTCACGGTATTTCCCTAATTTAACATAGATTAACGCCGGCCGGTGGTAATTTTCCCCTTTTACAAACATGGCAACCGCGCGGGAATATTCTTCAACCGTTTCATAAAGTTTGCCGGCCTGGAGATATTTCTGATTTTTTGCGAAACGCTCCGCTCTCTTAATGATTGTTTTTCGGTAAAACGCCCGGGGCAAAATTTTCAAAACCCACCCGACCAAAGAAGAATCAATAAATATCCTCACGAAAATCAGAACTGTTTCACCGGCAATCAAGACCGCCAAAGAAAGTTTTAACCAATTCGGCGTGTTTTGAATAATTTCATTCCAGTAAAATTGGGCCTGACGGGTAAAATCCTCCATGAAATCATGAAAATCCGGATGATCGTTAAGATAGGTGTGATAAATAGCCGCCGCCTTAAGAAGGAGGCCGTGAAAATAATTCATGATGCCCTGATTTGAAATTCCAAAACCGTGTTTCCAATCCGAAGTTTATCGCCATTTTTTAAAAAATCTTCGGCCAGAACAAACTGATTGAGCAAACTCCCGTTGGTGCTGTTCATATCTTTGATGACAACGATTTCGTCGTAGAATTCCACCACGCAATGGGTTTTTGAGACCCGCGGGTCTTTCAGAATAATATCGGCCCCGCTTCGTCCCAGACTAAACCTGTTTTTCTCCTCCAGGGGATAAACCTTTCCCCTGTCCGCGCCTTCCACGATCTTAAAGGAATAGACCTTTTCGGGCGGGATGATTTTTATTTTTCCTGAAAGGGCCCGGACAACATCGGCTTTTGACCAAATGACCTGATTTTCGTCAGGTTGTTTTGCCCCGGTTAAAAGAATCGTTTTGTCCCCCTGAAATTCCATTTTAAACTCCTATAACTTAAAAAATATCGGGATTTAGGTACTTTGATAAAGTGTACCATAAGATGATAGTTTATCAACTGTAGGGGCAGGCCCCCGTGCCTGTCCTGGGCAACCACAGGGGGTTGCCCCTACACGTTGATCTGATGTTGCTCAATCCGCCAAAATCCCTTATAATACGACATGATGAAAGCGCCAGATAAAAATTCTTTTTTGATGGATACACGGCTTCAAAAGGATATTGATTACCTTGAAAATCTGCTGTCTCAGGTCATCGAACAGCAAGAGGGAAAAGACCTTCTGCGCCAAATCGAACAATTTAGAAAGCTGTGCAAGGAACTCCGGTTAAAGTATGAGGCCCCGAAGGAAAAAAAACTGATCCAGATGATCGAGGAACTCGATTTGACAGAGGCCGCGAAGGTCATTCGCGCCTTTGACATTTCGTTCCACCTGTTGAACGTTGCGGAAGAAAATTTCGCCATGCAGGCAAGACGAGACCAGCATCGAAATGACGCCCAATACAAACCCCATCCCCTGGAGGAAAGTTTCGCCCTTTTAGGCCGTGAAAGTCATCTCTATTCCGCCTTTTTAAAGCTTTTTAACCAAATGTGGATCGAACCGGTCATGACCGCTCATCCAACCGAAGCCAAGCGTCAGACGATTCTCGAAAAATACAGGAAAATATACCTTTTAATCTTAAAAAAACTGAACCCGATCTGGACGCCGAGAGAGCTTGAAATTTTAGAAAAAGAAATCGTGACCGAAATCACCCTCCTCTGGCAGACCGGCGATATTTTTCTTGAGCGTCCGACGGTTTATGAAGAGGTCAAAGGAATTCTTTTTTATTTTAAAGAATCCTTTTTTACGATCATTCCTCAATTTTATCAGGAAGTCGAATATTATCTTAAAAAAGGATTTTCCCCTGCCCCTTCCACCCCGTTTCCTGAAATCCCTCCTTTTCTGAAATTCGGATCCTGGGTCGGCGGAGACCGGGACGGAAACCCTAAAGTGACGTCGAAGATTACGGAATGGACGTTAAGAACCCACAAAGATTTCATCCTTTCCCTTTATCTCCAGTCGATCCAAGCCTTAATTGAAAGCGTCAGCCAATCAAAACATCTGGTGCCGATCTCCCCGGAACTCGCGAAAAGTTTCGAAGAGGATAAAATTCTTTTCGGAATCTCTTCGGAAGCGCTGCATTACCGGAATGTCCATGAGCCCTACCGTCAAAAATTAACTTTTATTAAATTAAAACTGGAGGAAACCCAAAAATATAACCGCTGGTTTTTGGAGGGAAAGCCTCTCGACGAAGAAAAACTTTCGAACTTCAAGGGGTATTTTAACCCTCAAACTCTTTTAGGCGATCTGGAGATCCTTCGAAAATCATTGCGGGAAAATAAGGGGGAAATTATTTCAACCCGCCTGGTCGAACCCTTTATGCGCCAGGTGCAGGTCTTTGGATTTCATTTGGCCAATCTCGATATTCGCCAGGAAGCAGACCAGCATCGAAAGGCGCTTCACGAAGTTTTGTTAAAAACCCGGCTTCATCCCTCCTTTGAAACCCTGCCTGAAACGGAAAAGGTCTCGCTTCTTTCCCAGGAGTTGTTAACCGTCCGCCCCTTGATTCCCGCGGGGATGACCTTTTCAAGAGAGACGGAAGAAGTCTTGAATATGTTTCATCTCATTAATAAAGCGCAGGCGACGCTGGGGCCGGAAGCCATTGGAAGTTATATTACCAGCATGACCTCTTCTCTGAGCGATCTTCTGATTGTTCAGGTCTTTTGCAAAGAGGCGGGATTATACGGCAACTGGGATCAGGATTTTCCGATGGCGCGAATAGACATTGTTCCGCTCTTTGAAACCATTGACGACTTGAAAAAATCGGTTTCGATTATGGAAGAGGCTTATCAGCACCCTTCGTACAAAATTTACTTAAAAGGGAGACATCATATTCAGGAAATCATGCTGGGGTATTCGGACAGCAGTAAAGACGGCGGAATTTTAACCTCCGCGTGGGAGCTTTACCTCACCCAGAAAAAATTAACCGCCCTGTCCGGGAAATATAAAATCAAATTAAGGCTCTTTCACGGGAGGGGGGGAACCGTCGCAAGAGGGGGGGGGCCTACCCATAAGGCCATTTTAGCTCAGCCGGAAGGAACCGTGAACGGTCAGGCAAAAATAACCGAACAGGGCGAGGTCATCTCCTCCAAATATGCCAATCGGGGCACCGCGCTTCATCACCTTGGACTCCTGGCCGCGGGGGTCATAACGGCCAGCTTAAAGTCCAGGCGAAAGCAAACCCGGGAAAGGGTTTATGAAAAGGCCTTTAATCTCATCTCGGAGATCGCCTATCACCGGTACCGGGAACTGGTGGAAAGTCCGGCCCTGGTTCAATATTTCACCGAGGGGACTCCGATTAACGAAATCGGCCTCTTAAATATCGGGTCAAGACCCTCCTATCGGCGAAAGGGCCATCGGATAGAAGACCTCCGGGCGATCCCCTGGGTGTTCAGCTGGACGCAGAGCCGGCACCTGATTCAGGCCTGGTACCCGATTGGATCGGCGCTGGCGGCGTTTATTCAGAAAAATAAAAAAGAAAACACCGAATTATTGATAGAGATGTACCAGAGTTGGCCTTTTTTTTCCAACCTCATCGATAATGTCCAGATGACGCTGGCCAAAACGGACATGCATATTGCCAGGCTTTATTCCAGCCTGGTCACTGACGATTCCATCCGGGACGCCATTTTTAAAAAACTCACCGAAGAGTATGAGAGCCTGATCAGGGTCATTCTGGCCATTACCCAAAGTCAGTCCATTCTTGACAACGACCCGGCGCTTCAGCACTCCATTCAATTGAGAAATCCTTTCATCGACCCCATCCACTATCTTCAGGTGAGGCTGATCAGACTCCTTCGGTCCGGGAGTCCCCATGTCGAAAAAGAAAAATTAACCCACGCGATTTTATTGTCGATTAATTGCATTGCGACGGGCATGCGGAATACCGGATAAAATCAGGTGTTATGAGACTGTTTCGCCTTCGGCTCGCAATGACACTTTTTATCTCTCTTGAGAGATACCCAAGAACAGAGTTAGAAAGCTGTCATTGCGAACAAAGTGAAGCAATCTCAAGACTTTACGATAAGATTGCCACGCACCGTTCGGTGCTCGCAATGACATGATTAATAAGTGAGTGCGAAGTCTATCGCTGGTCTTGGGAGATACCTGGCTATTGAAAGGTAAATTTCAGTTTTTTTCTTTTTTATTTGAGGAGAGACTTCTTTAAGGATCGGATAAAGTTTGTCAGTGAGGAGCAGACCGATGGGTGGGTATCCTCTTCAATCCTTTTAACAATCGCCGAGCCGACGATAATTCCATCGGCGTTTCGGGAAATTTCGCGGGCCTCCCTGGGGTTTGAAATGCCAAATCCAACGGCGACAGGAAGGGAGGAATGCTTTCGGATTTTTTTTATCCTTTTTTCGATCTCTTTGCCGATCGTGAGCTTCGCTCCGGTAATTCCTGTCAGGGCGACATAATAAATAAACCCGGAAGAAGCCCCGGCGACTTTTTTAATCCGGCTTTCAGAACTTGTCGGGGCTAAAAGAAAAATAGTTTTGATGTTTTCCTTTTTCGCGAAACTCTCCCATGAATGCGATTCTCCCGCGGGGAGGTCCGGGATAATCACCCCATCAACCCCGCTCTGTCTCGCGTGCGCCAAAAATCTTTCTTCACCGTACCGGAAAATCGGATTATAATAACTCATTAAAATAATTGGAATTTCGGTTTGCTCCCTTAACCGCTTTACCGTTTGAAAGATACCGCTGAGGGTTGTTTTATTTTTTAAACCACGGCCCGCGGCCTTTTGAATGACAGGCCCATCCGCCAGGGGATCGGTAAAAGGAACCCCGATTTCGACCAGGTCGGCCCCCCCCGTTTCAAGCGCCAAAACGAACTTTTCGGTCATTTCCAGCGAAGGATCTCCTGCCATGATATAGGGTATCAACGCTTTTTCTTTCTTATTTCTTAACCGTTGAAAAGTACGATCAATCCGGTTTTCAGTTAAAAGTGTCATAGATCCAGGGAAATTCCTCTCATTTTTGCCACGTGCATGACATCCTTATCCCCCCGCCCTGAAAGGTTGACCATCATCACCTTTTTTCTGGAAAGTTTCGGAGCCAGCCTGACCGCGCAGGCAATGGCGTGGGCGCTCTCGAGCGCCGGGATAATCCCTTCCGTACGGCTTAATAAATCAAATGCCTCAAGGGCTTCATGATCTTTTACATAGGTATATTCGATCCGTTTTAAATCACGGTAAAAACTATGTTCGGGTCCAACCGCCGCGTAATCGAGACCGGCTGAGACCGAATGGGTCAATTGGATCTGCCCGTTTTGATCCTGAAGGAGGTAGGTCTTCGTTCCCTGAAGCACGCCGATTTCCCCTCCAGAAAACCGGGCCGCGTGATGTCCCTCAGAAATCCCTGTTCCGCCGGCTTCAACGCCAACCATCTTAACCGTTTTTTCTTTGATAAAAGGGTAAAAAAGGCCAATGGAATTGCTCCCTCCCCCGACACAGGCGATTAAATAGTCTGGAAACCTCCCTTCCATTTTTAAAATCTGCTTTCTGGCCTCTTTTCCAATGACCGATTGAAAATCTCTGATCATCATGGGATAGGGATGAGCCCCCAACACAGAACCCAGGACATAATGGGTTGTCCGGACATTCGTCGTCCAGTCCCGCATCGCCTCGCTAATGGCGTCTTTTAAAGTTTTACTCCCCATCCGGACCGGCACGACTTTGGCTCCTGTTAAGTTCATCCGGAAGACATTGAGAGACTGCCGTTCCATATCTTCCACACCCATGTAAATTTCGCATTCCAACCCCATCAGGGCTGAAACCGTGGCGGTCGCGACGCCATGCTGGCCGGCGCCCGTTTCGGCTATAATTCTTTTTTTCCCCATTTTTCTGGCCAGGAGAATCTGCCCGATGGTGTTGTTGATCTTGTGCGCTCCGGTATGACAGAGGTCTTCCCGTTTTAAATAGATTTTCGCCCCACCCAGAACCTCGCTCAGCCGTTGTGCATAATAAAGAGGGGTCGGACGCCCCACATAGTGGCGCAGATAATGGTTCACTTCCTTTTGAAAGAGCCGATCTTTTTTGGCAATCCGGTAGGCCTTGTCCAGCTCTTCAAGGGCCGGCATTAACGTTTCAGGCACAAACCTGCCGCCATAATTTCCAAAATAGCCCTTTGAATCCGGGAGCGTCATTCCTTTTCCTTTGCCTTTTTGATAAACAGGCGAATTTTTTCCGGGTCTTTTTTGCCCGGCTTTTCTTCAACTCCGGTGCAGACATCCAGGCCGTAAGGAGAAACGGTCTGAATCGCCTGCCGGACATTTTCAGGGGTCAGTCCGCCGGATAAAATGATCGGTTTTTCTTTCCCGATACCCTGCAAAACTTTCCAATCCATCGTCCTCCCGGTCCCCCCGTAAAAATCGGGATGATAGGCATCCAAAAGGATGCCCTGTACGTCATATTCCTCTATCCGTTTTAAATCTTCAAGCCGGGAAACCCGGATGGCTTTAATGATCCTGAGATCCAGCTTGCCGCAAAACTCAGGTGATTCATCCCCGTGAAGCTGAACCAGGGACAACCCGCATTGCCGCACCGTTTCACGGATCGTCTCTGCGGTTTCATTTACAAAAACCCCAACGGTCAGCACAAAGGGAGGAAGGGCCTGAATGATTTCCTTTACTTTCTGAACCGACACACCCCTCGGGCTCTTTTGATAAAAAATGAAGCCGAGCGCATCGGCTCCATATAAAACCGCCGTTTGGGCGTCCGCCAGGCTGGTCATACCGCATATTTTAACTCTAACCATATTTCGATCCAATCTTGTCATTGCGAGCATAGCGAAGCAATCTCTTCCGTAGATTGCTTCGTCGGAAATGCCTCCTCGCAATGACAACAGAACTTAGGATACGTCTATTTCCCCTCAGTCGTAGAAAGTTTCGAAAAGAGCTTTTGAACAGAAGCCTGAATATCTTTCTCCTTCATAAACGCCTCCCCGATTAAAACCGCGTTTATCCCCTCTTCAATGAGAGGGGATAAATCTTCTTTCCGGCTGAACCCGCTTTCACTCACGATCACTCGATTGGAAGGAATATACCTTCTCAACCGGCGCGTCGTCTTGAGATCGACCTCAAAGGTCCCCAAATCCCGATTATTAATTCCAATGATCGGGGCCCATTCAATCACCTTTTCAAGCTCTTTTTCGGAATGAACTTCCGTCAAAACATCAAGCCCGATCTCCTGAGCCTGATGAAAATATTCAATCATCTGATTGGGATCGAGAATCGCCGCAATAAAAAGAACAGCATCCGCTCCGTAAGCCCTTGATTCCATAAGCTGAATTTCGTCAATGATAAAGTCTTTTCTTAATAAGGGGAGGCTCACTTTTTTCCGAACCTCTTCTAAAATGGAGAGGCTCCCCATGAAAAAACATTCCTCGGTTAAAACAGAAATGGCGGAAGCTCCGGAGGCTTCGTAAATTTGGCCGATTTCCACCGGGTTAAAATCTTCCCGGATAACCCCTTTTGAAGGAGAGGCTTTCTTAATTTCAGCAATTAAATGAAGTCGCGTCTGAGTAGGGAAAAAATCGGTTCGGGATAACGTCTCCTGAAACGAACTAGCCGGCGAGAGTTTTAACGCCCCTGCCGATCTATTTTTCATTTGCGAAGTTTTTGAAATCATCTCGGACAGATACTTTTTGTTTTTTTTAGCTCTGACCTCATCTTTTTTGCGGTCAACAATTTCTTTTAAAAACATCGTTTCCTAATCAATGTAAACAATTGTAGGGGCACGTCCCCGTGCCTGCCCAGAAAATCCTGACAAAACACCAGGTTGAGAACCAAAAAATGTTTTTTAAATCAGGGCAGGCACGGGGGCCTGCCCCTACAAAAAGGGACGGCATATTTGTATTATTGATTTGAACACTCTATTAGCTTTTGTAATTTCTGTAACGCTTTCCCCGAGTCGATCGATTCTGCCGCCACAGAGATCGCCTCTTGAAAGGTCCCGGCTTTTCCGGCGGCCACCAGAGCCGGGGCGGCATTTAACAACACGATATCCCTTTTTGGCCCTTTGACCCCTTTTAAAACCTCCAGCAAAAATTTTGCGTTGAGTTCAGCCGAACCTCCTTCTAAATCTGACAATTTGCACCTTTTAAAACCAAAATCTTCCGGAGCAATCGTGTACGTTTTTACCTTACCCTGATATCCCTCCGCAATTAAAGTTTTATCGGTTAAGGTGATCTCGTCGAGCCCATCCATTCCGTGAACGACAAAACAATGCTCCGTTCCGAGGCTGATTAACACTTTCGCCGCCAGCTCCGTTAACTCCGCCTGATAGACCCCCAGCACCTGAATCGTGGCCGAGGCCGGGTTGGTTAAGGGTCCCAGAATGTTGAAGATCGTTCGGATCCCGACCTCCTGTCTCGGTTTTTTCGCATGCTTCATCGATTCATGATAGAGAGGGGCAAACAGAAAACCGATTCCAATAGTATTGACCAGTGTCTCCACCTTTTCGGGGGACAAATCGATATTAACCCCGAGCGATTTTAAGACATCCGCGCTCCCGCAGGAAGATGACACAGAACGATTCCCATGCTTCGCCACCGTCAGACCGGCTCCGGCAATCACAAAAGCCGACGTGGTTGAAATATTAAAGGTTCCTTTTTGATCTCCGCCGGTACCGCAGGTGTCGACAATCAGCCGGTCTTTTGAGGTAATCCGTATGGCTTTTTCCCGCATCGCCTTTGCCGAACCGACGATTTCAGCAACCGTTTCCCCTTTCATCCGCAGGGCGGTCATATAAGCGGCAATCTGAGATTCGGTTGCCCCCCCTTCCATGATCAGCTTCATAACGGAATAAGCCTCTTCCTCTGAAAGATGGGTTTTCTCGACCAGCTTGGCCAGAGATCGCTTGATCATGTTAAATTCACTTCGTTTTTTCCAGATGGAGATGAATAAAATGATCTAAAATCTTTTTTCCATGAGGGGTTAGAATCGATTCCGGATGAAACTGAACCCCCTCAACCAGGTATTCTTTGTGCCTGACCCCCATAATTTCGTCTTCAGCGGTATAGGCTGATATTTCAAGACAGTCCGGAAGGGTCTCCCGCTTAATAATCAGAGAATGATAGCGGGTCGCTTCGAAAGGGTTCGGAAGTCCTTTAAAAATGGTTTTGTTGTCATGGAGAATTGGCGATGTTTTTCCATGCATCATCCGGCTCGCACGAACAACCTCCCCCCCAAAAGCCTCTCCAATCGCCTGATGTCCCAGGCAAACCCCTAAAATTGGAATTTTTCCCGCAAAACGCCGGATCAGGCCGATCGAGATACCGGCATCTTTGGGCGCGCCCGGTCCCGGAGAGATGACAATCCGCCCAGGGTTCAGCTTTTCAATCCCGGCAAGGGTAATTTCGTCGTTTCGGCGGACTTCCATAACCTGTCCCAGTTCGCCAAGATATTGAACGAGATTATAGGTAAAGGAATCGTAATTATCAATGACTAGAATCATGTTTATAGACCGTGTATTGATCTGTCGGGGGATTGCCCGAACGGAGACTTCGGCGAAGTTTGATACCCTACCACAATGTAAAAATATAGAGATCGAGGGTAAACTTTGTCGGCGTCGAAGAGAGGGTTGTCCCCCGGCAGATCAGTCCGAAACTCTGAACTCATTTTATAATCCTTCTTCAGCCAGCTCTAAGGCTCTCATTAAGGCTTTCATCTTATTGATCGTTTCTTCGTATTCACTTTCAGGCACCGAATCGGCCACAATGCCGGCCGCCGCCTGAAAATAGACTTTATTTTGATGAACCACCATCGTTCGAATGGCAATGGCGGTATCTAAATTCCCGGAGAATGAAAAATATCCGACCGCCCCGCCGTAAATCCCCCGCCGGCTTTTCTCCAACTCCTCAATTATTTCCATGGCCCTGATTTTTGGAGCCCCCGTAAGCGTTCCGGCCGGAAAGCAGGCCTTTAAGACATCAAACGCGTTTTGGTCTTTTTTCAAAGTTCCCATAACGTTGGAGACCAGATGCATCACATGGGAATACCGTTCAATGATCATAAACTCATTGACATGAACCGAGTTAAAATCACAAACCCGGCCCAGGTCGTTTCTCCCCAAATCGACCAGCATGACATGCTCGGCCCTCTCTTTGGGATCTGCCAAAAGCTTCTTTTCCAACTGCTGATCTTCCTCTTCGTTTTTACCCCGTCTATAGGTGCCGGCAATGGGACGAGTCTGGACCTTTCCATCGACAGAGCGAACCAAAAGTTCAGGGGAAGAACCCACAATTTTTAATTCTTTCAATTTCAAATAAAACATATAAGGGGATGGGTTAACCTGCCTTAGCGCGCGATAGAGATCAAAAGGATCAACGGCAAGCGTTTTCGAGAGCCTCTGGCCGATTTGAATTTGAAAAATATCCCCCGCTTTAATATGTTCTTTAGCAGTATGAACCGACTTTAAAAACTCCGCTTTTGAGGTTTCGTAAACCAGCTTCGAAGAGCTTTTCTTCTTAAGCTTTTCTGGCGCCTTCAAAGGGGAGCTGATCATTTTAATAATCTGATCAATCTTTTTTACCGCCGCGTCATAGGCCTTTTTGACGTTGGTTTCAACCCGTGCGTTGGAAATAATTTTGATCCGGTGATTGATATGATCAAAGACCAGAATCGTGTCGGTCATTAAAAAATAAAGATCGGGAAGGTTTAAGGGGTCCGGGAGCCGGTTCGGAATTTTTTCCATGAAACGGACGGCGTCGTAACTGAGATATCCGACGGCTCCGCCATGAAAGGGAGGAACCCCTTCAATCCCAACCGGCTTAAACGCGGACATGACCTCCTGAAGTTTTTTTAAAGGGTCAAGCACATTCTGAAGGACCTCTTTTTTCCCCTCCCGGAGGATCGTCACCGTTTGACCTTTACTCTGAAAAACCAAAAATGGACGGCTCCCCATAAAGGTATACCGGCCGATTTTCTCCCCCTGCTCGACACTTTCCAGCAGAAAAGAATAATCCCCCCGGTCAATTTTCAGGAATGCGGTTACCGGCGTTTCAAAATCGGCCAGAATTTCCTTGTAAACCGGAATTAAATTCCCCTCTTTCGCCTTTTGCTTAAATTCTTTAAAGTTTGGGAAATACCAAGAACAGCGATAGAAAGTTGTCATTGCGAGCGAAGCGAAGCAATCTCGCCATCGTGAACCGAGATCGCCACGCACCCTGCGGGCGCTCGCGATGACAGGCAAAACAAGGAGTTACAAATCCTATCGCTGTTCTTGGGGGTGGGGAAAAATCAACGGGAACTCAGCAGATCGTTTGACCTGGAGGGCATTGCTTCAATTCAAAATAGTTGTGGGTGAGGTTGATATTACCTGCTGTATTGGGAGTCGTATTATTCAAAAGAGTGACGCCGGTTAAGTAATTTGTTCCATTCCGTTGAATGAGTTTTACATTAATTAAACTTCCCAATCTACTTGGGACAGAACCGAGGAAAGAGATAATTCCATCATCAGGGATATCTAAAGACATAGCGTAGAGGATATTATTGATAGTTGCATTTGAGACTGTAGCGTTTGAAAATTGAATGGAAAAGGGAATGCTTCCTGTTCCTGTTTCAGTTAAATCCCGAATAGATCCATACCAGACGACATTGGTGTCTAAGAGTTTTTTTAGATCAGCAGGTTTTACATAATTAGGGAGTTTGGTATTAATTTCATTCAGGACGTCTTGAACGTTTGTTGAGGCGAGATGGGTTCCCCGGTTATCGAAAACAACATCAATCGCTTTAATCACCGCTTGGGCAAAACTCTGAGCCACATCGGTTTTGCCGCAACCGGCTAAAAAAACGATCCCAGAAATAAACCCGCATAAAAATAGCGTTACTTTTCGCATATAGGTTCCTAAAGGTTAAGGGAGACAGTTTGTGAAGTATGTTCCGTTGTTTTGAATTGAAGAAAAATCAGGGTTCCCCGGCCAGTATAGATATTGATTAAATATAAAACTGTAGAGCGTTTTATTGTTACCCATGACATTATTTAAAAGCGCCGGCATGGAAGAGATACTTAAAAAAGCCCCATGTGAGAAATTAAGAGAGGTGTCGGTCCTGTAACAGGTATTGAGCGGCGGATAATTATAAGGTGGAATATCGTTATAAACAGGGGGTCCCGAATAACTCGATTGAACCCAATAATAAACCGTTTCCCCGGGGTTGATCTGGTAAAATCCGTTGGGTTGAAGAGGAAGAGGATTATTCGTCTGGCTGTTGAATAAGAACTGATTATTGACAGTTAAAGCATGAGGATAGACGTAAGATTTGTTAACCGGAATGTTGTAACATCCAAGGTAACAACTAAAAGACCCGGTTCCGATAGCGCTGACCCCAACAGTCAAGGCACTGGTATTTTGTGTAAAAGAGGTGGAGAGATAAAGCTTGACCGGACTGAAGTTAGAAATGTTGATTTTTCCGACATTGACATTCCCCGCGATATAAAGAGAAGATCGAACACCAAAGTGATAAAAATAAAGCGATGTCCTATCCTGCGCAGAGGCGGATGGAAAAGCAGGGTCTTCTGCCAGATAGAGCGGGGGTGGAAAGAGATTAATTGAGAAGATTAAATCCTGATAGGTGACGTTCCCTCCCCCATCAATGGCTTTAATCTGAATCCTGTTTAAGGTCGAAGGGTCTGTCTGAGTCAGGATCGGATCAAGGGTTTCTTCCGCAATCGGGATTAAATAGCCGTTTCCGGCAGTGTTTGAAGAATCAATAACAGCCGGTGAAAAATCTTTAATGACGACATAAGCCGAATCGTTTGTTTTCTTTTGTGAGAAAGAATAAAAGACCTGGAGTTGGCTAAAAGGGGTCGAGGGATATCCGGAATCGTTGACGGAGATACTGTAGTAAGGAAGATTCATACTATTTAAGTTAAGTGTATTTATCCCTCCGGTTCCAATGGAGAGCCGTGCCTGATTTTTGTTGATGACGGCATTCGCGGCGTCAACCGTTGTTCGGATAGCGCCGGCTGTAGAATAATTAATTTGCGGAGGTTGAAAAGAAAAGGTCATCTGAGTTTCATCGAAATATAGAGTTGGATTGACTGATACTGTCGGCGGAGTGTTGTCCAAGATCAGGGTATAACCTTTAATGGTCGTGGTGTTTCCTAACTTATCGGTTGCGACAATATCCACCGGATTATTCCCGGGGATAAGGGGAACAGAAGCGGTAAACGTTGCCGGCGCCGTACCGGAGAGGGTCGAGGTGGTCACTGTCGCGGTAACGGGGCCCACCACGACTGATGCCATTCCCAGATTGGAGTTATCCTTCACGGTTCCGGTGATATTGAACATCGGTTGATTCACCCAGCTCCCTGTCAGGAGGGTCATATTTAAAACTGGAGGAGTGTTAAAAACCCGAAGCGTCATTGAAGCCTGTGCCTGATTCCCTGCCCGGTCTGCCGCTGTGGCGGTGAAAGTGACGTCTCCGTCAGGAATCTTGGTTGAGTCAAAGATATAGACATAGGTTGAAATGTCTCCCTTTTGGCCTTCAGATTGCGGGGTGATCAAAATTCCCGGAGTAAGCGTTAAACTCGCAATTCCTGACAGGTCGGCGGCATGGGCGGTCACTGTAACCGTTTTATTGACCGCTGTGTTGTTCTGCGGGATAAGAGTAATCGTTGGAGGTGTTTCATCGACCGGTTTCGGCAGATCACCCGCCGGGAATATGTTCGTGACCGACGCGGTCGTATTTAACGCGGTAATCACGTCATTCCATCCTAATCCGGAACGGTTATTGGGGTTTGATAAAAAGAGAATAGCGGCCTGTCCCAATTTCGACCGGTAGCTGTAAGAGTCCAACGGATAGCTCCCCAGAAAAATCTGCTGGCCATTTTCTTTTCCATCCAGGATACCGTCCGAAGCGTCAATCGCCATCGCGTCGGCAACTTTAATCGACGGGTAGATATTCCCTGGCTGAACGCCATTGAACTCGGAAATTTGCGCGGCCATTTGAGATAACCCTGCCAGAATTAAGCCATAATGGGCAGAATCAGAAAAAGAGGTGAGCCCTCCGGTTAAATTAAGGGGGTAGGTTGTCAAAATATTGATGCCGAAAAGATGGGTGACATCGTTATTGGCTTCATCGATGGCGGTAAAAATAGATTTCCCTGAATTGATCCTGGCTCCGGCCAGTTTCGCGGCGATTGTGGTGAGCGGGGTAATCATCAAAGATCCGATATCTTTCCCCCCCTCAATATATTTAATGGCCGAAAGAAACTGATCGCGGGTCAAAGAAGTGACCGCTCCGGTCGCTTCATCTACGTAAGTTCCGCCCCGAAGTTCAAGATAAACCGGACCGGAATAACTTTTAATCGTTAAGGAGTATAACCCCTGAGTGTCGGTTTGCGCTGACCCCAGGACCTCTCCTATTTGGCCTGTATTAAAAGAGTAAGCGGTGACATTCCCTCCCTGAACGAGGGAGTCAATCACATTCCCCCGTATTTGAACAGAGAAATCAGGTGCGCTGCTACTGTTGTTTTTAGCGCATCCGGCCAATAATAAAAAAGTCAGAGGTAGAAAAATAAAAAAAGAACGCAACATCATTAAAAATTAAGGTGATGGTTTAAAAATGGATTGAATGAAAAATTTCGATGATCCTAGCGAAGTTATCGAAGGGTGTCAATTGTCAATTTTTGTCACCCCCTTCTTTATATATTTCTCCTTACTTAATCATAAGTTACATGATAACTAAAGAAAGGGTCAGTTCTTGACTTTCCTCTTCTAGTGATATAAAGTCTCTTCATGGCAAGACCATTACGCATAGAATATCCGGGAGCGCTCTATCATCTGACTGCGCGTGGGAACCGTCAGCAGGACATCTATCTTGATGATCAAGATCGGGAGTTTTTTTTAAAATTCCTGGGCCGTGAGATTCAACAACAGGGCTGGAAGTGCTATGCTTATTGCCTCATGACCAATCATTATCACATACTGATTGAAACTCCGGAAGGCAATTTAGTGGATGGAATGCGCAGACTCAATGGGGTCTACACACAAGCGTTTAACCGCCGTCATGGGATGGTTGGGCATGTATTCCAGGGGCGATACAAAAGCATCATTGTTGATCGAGAGAACTATCTTCTTGAGTTATGCCGGTATATTGTGCTCAATCCAATTCGAGCGGGAATCGTTGCGAAAATAGAAGAATGGCCCTGGAGCAGTCTTCTTCCAACAATGGGTTTAGAAAAACCACCGGAATGGTTAGAAACAAAATGGGTATTGAGTCAATTTGGAAGAGGAGAAGGATCAGCCAGAGTGGCTTATCAGAGATTTGTGAAAGAAGGAATAAGGATGAGTTCTCCATGGGAGAATTTACGGGGGCAAATCTGGTTGGGGAAAGAAGAATTTTTAAAGGAAAGCGAAAAACAGATTGAGCATTATTCCTTAAGTGAGGTACCAAAAGAGCAGAGTCAGCCCATGAGGCCCCAAAAAGAAGAAGTTTTAAACAAAATATGTCAGGTATACGGGGTTGGTCAAAAGGATATTTTTAAACGTCACCATCAGGAAGCGTATCATGCTACGGTGTATCTCTTCAGACAGGTGGTTAATTTAAGGTTAAAGGAGGTGGCGAAGATGTTTGGTATTTCTTCCTCACGGGTATCTCACCTTCAACGTCAGGCAGAAAGAAGAAATCCTGATCAGTCTTTACAAAAGTTGATGAGGTTGTATAAAGGTCGAGTAGACCGGTTTCTTCAGGTGTTATAGGTTGAGATTCGTCTTCTCCGTTGCCGCCTGGTTTCCCGGCGGTGCCACAGTATTTCAACCCTACACCCGTTGGCCCCGGCCCCTCACAGAACCGTGCTTGCGCAATTAACGCACACGGCTCCTCAAAATGTCACTTCGCAGGTCAAAATAGCCTAACCTGAATTCTAGGTTGGGGATGAGGATACCGTTTGAGCAAAAGCTGAAACCAGTCCCGCCTGTACCAGTTTATCTTCAAGGCTGGGTATCCCTATTGGCCGTTGTTTATGACTTCCCGGCTTGGGGATATAGACCCTTCTTACCCCTTGCGGTCTGTAAGCCATCCGGTGGAGCCGTTCTACAAGCTCTTCCAGATGTTCCTCCAGTTTATAGCCGTACTGCTCCTTGGTCACCCCGTCAATGCCTGAGGCCGCATCTTTTCGCAACGCCTCAAAACATTCCCGTAATAATTCCCGGTTCATCAGATGATATAAACTGGTGAACCGAAAAGCCGGTTCCCTTCGAGCTTTCTCCGCGATGCGACACAATTTCGTTCCCACCCCTTCCCCGCTTCTGTGAACGGTGAGTGTCTCCTCATGTCGCTGTTCACTTTGTGGCTTCCTTATCCTGATGTCAAACATGCCATGGTCTCCGACCCCGGGGAAGTGGCCTCTTCTTGGCCGTTACGAAGAGAAATCCATTTTGACTTCCGCTTCTTGAACAGCGTCGTCCTTCCCATCGCGTCACTTTCGAGGCTCCGGCCTGTTTGCTTGCTATCCTACGCTTAAAGTCAGAGGTTACCCTCCTCCCTCCAAGGACTTGCTACCCGGTGGCTTGCCTGCCTTCCGGGACGGGATTCTCACCCGCTGGATGATGCGACCTTGCCCGGCCGCACTCAAGAACTGATATAAATTTGCTATAAATTTGTTAGAGCGGAATGCAAGAGAAAAAACCGTCTTGTTGAATTGGATTTTTAAAAAACGAAAAACACTACAGGCTGGCCCAATGAGCCGCGGGGGCTGACAGGAATTCTTCAAGAGGTATCCCCTGTTCGCCAACTAAAAGCGCTTTTGCCGGTTTGAAAAGGTGTAAAAAAGATTCCATTCCGGGATGGCTCTCTTTTTTCAGGCCACTTTTGACTTCAATCGCCACCACGGTCTTGCCTAAACGGAGGATGAAATCCACTTCCTTTCCCCGCTCTCGCCAATAGAATACCTCGACTTTTGTTCCCATTGCACTATTCACCAGATGTGCCCCCACCGCAGATTCCACCACTCTTCCCCAGAAGGCACTCTCCTTCCTGGCCTGAACAAGCGTATAGGAAGAAGAGGCTGTCAGGAGAGCGGTATCAAGGACCAGAAGCTTTGGGCTAGAACCTCGTTGGCGAACTCGCTGGCCTGCAAACTTGGAGAGGCCGGTTAACATTCCGGCCCCTGAAAGGAGTTCCAGGTAATGGGCCAACGTGGTCGTGTTTCCCGCATCCTGCATTTGCCCGATCATTTTTTGATAGGAGAGAACTTGACCGGAATAGTCGCACCCCAGTTGAAAGAGACGGCGAAAAAGAGCCGGTTTGTCAACCCGTGTCAGGAGGAGAATATCCCGGGAAATGGTCGTTTCTACGAGCGAATCCACGATATAGCGCGACCAGCGTTCGGGGTCCTTTATCAAATCCACTCCTCCGGGGTAACCCCCATAGAATAGAAATTGATCAATGTTCCACCCGAAGGCTTTTTGCATCTCCGAAAAAGACCAGTGGGTCACATGAATCAACTCAAAACGTCCTGCCAGACTCTCTGTTAAACCTCTTTGGATCAGCCATGGCGCGGAGCCGAGGAGAACCACCTTAAGAGAAACCTTGTTGGCTGTATCCTGATCCCACAAATGCTTGATCAACCCGGACCAGCCGGGGATCTTCTGAATCTCATCTAATACGATCAATGCGCCCTTGCGCTTTCGGTCTTCTCTTGCCTGTAATCTTCCGATATTCCATTGCTGTTCGATCCAGGCCCGGTCGCGCAGGGTCGGCTCGTCTGCCGATGCATAATGTGTGGAAATCGCCAGATCTTCCATCGCCTGACGGGATAGTATGGTTTTCCCTGTCTGCCGGGGGCCGGACAGGATTTGAATGAAGCGGCGCGGCTCCTGAAGACGGGAAAGAAGGGTTTGGTAAACCCGGCGTTTAAAAACTTTCATAACATTTTACTCAATAAATTAAGTAATTTTACTCAATATACTAAGTCATTGTCAAGCCCAAGATCAGCGATAGACTTCGCACCCACTTATTAATCATGTCATTGCGAGCACCGAAGGGTGCGTGGCAATCTTATCGTAAAGTCTTGAGATTGCTTCACTTTGTTCGCAATGACAGCTTTCTAACTCTGTTCTTGGGTCAAGAATGAAAAGTAAAGACCTGGCCGTTTTGGCACAACACTGCGAGAAGAATAAAAAGAAAAGGGGTCTGCGTTTGCATTGATGATCAGAATTTTTTGCAATCAATTGAGTTGCCAGGTCCCATTCTGGAATACAAGGATTTCCTCGTTTTCAATGGCCGCGGATTTAACCGGAAATTCCCCGCTCACCTTGTTTAAAAGAAGATGATAATGAACGGTAATCGTCGGCCCTTCGCGTTGGATTTGCAGGAACGCCACCTCGAGTTTTGGATTGGTCTCAAAAATCTTTTGGAAATGGGAAAGTTTGTCCGGCGAAAACTGAATGGTTTCCTCAAGGGTTTTGAGGTTCTTGATTTCAGCGTTTGACTTAAAATGATTTAAAAAACTCTCAAGTTCATCATCATCAGGCACCCGTAACGAGGCGTTATTGCTCAGCGGCTCCACCCTTTTTTTCTCTTTTTTCAGATGAGGTATTTCAATGACGGGATCGAGGTTATGGCTTACAGATTCGTTTAATGTCCGAGGCTCCGGCTTGTCCACGCGAGTTTCATTGTTGCTTGAATTTCCTGCGGGCGGAAGGAAGGCGGAGGGAGAAGAAACTAATTCCGGCCCGAAACCGGCGCTCAAGTAAAGAATCAACACCAGGACCGCACCCGCTGCCAGAATCACCCATTTTTCTGAAATTTTCCGGTTGGGGAGATCTGCTTTTAAATCGGAAAGGCGAGGGGGAGCTTTAGCTTCGGGGGCCGAAAAGCGCCGGTGAAATTCAAGCAGGAGGGTTTTCACATCCGGATAACGGTCGCCGGCGGCTTTATTGACTAATTTTCGAATGATGTTTTGAAAAAAACCAGGCGTCTCTTCAGGAAAGGTTAAGTTAAAAGGAGCGGCCTCATAAACCAGCTTTCCCCAGATGACCTGTTTTTCAGCCCCTTCAAAAAAACCCTTACCGTTTAAAAGCGCGTAGAGAACCATTCCCAGAGAATAAAGATCGCTCCTCCCGCCTGGCTTTTCTCCCTTCAACTGTTCCGGAGCGCTATATTCAAGGCTTCCGATCGGGTCACCCAGGGGCGCGGTGTTCCCGTTTGCGCTCTCAATTGCCGAAATCCCGAAATCGGTCAAAAAAAGCTTTTCCCCTTTCGTCATGAGGATATTTTCAGGCTTTAAATCAAAATGGAAAATCCGGTTCTGGTGAAGGTAGGCCAGGGCCCCGCACAAATCTAAAAACATCGGAACAAGTTTTTCAAAAGGAAGCGAACCCCTGAGTTTTAACCACTCTTTTAAATTTACCCCCTCGATATACTCCATGATTAAGCAGAATTCTTTTTGATGATTGGATTCGATTAAATCGCAGCCGATATACGAAACAATATTGGGATGTTTCAACCGGGAGAGGAGTTGAGCCTCTTTTTTGATCTGGCTTTGATAGGCCGGATCGACGGCCAAGGCAGGGTGGACTTTCTTTAAAACGACGCACCGTTTCAGATCGGGGCAATAGGCTTTATAGACAATGCCCATACCCCCTCTTCCGATTTCTTCCACCTGAAGATATTGCATTACAAGAGCCGCAGAAAGCGCAAGACCAACGGTTCAAACAGGAGGATAAAAACCGCGGGAAAGATACAACCGAGAAGAGGGATTAACATTTTCACCGGCATCTGGTAGGCCCGTTTTTCAGCCAGTTGAAACCGGGTGGTTTTCATTTCATCCGACAATTGACGGAGGGTTTTGGTCAACGGGCTTCCGGTTTGATCGGTTTGAATAAATGCCAGGATCACCGAATGAATCTCCGGAAGGTCGATTCGGCCGGAAAATTCCCTCCACGCTTCAGAACGGCTTTTACCCATCTGAACCTGTTGAAGCATCGTTTCCAACTCTTCCTTTAAAGGGCCTTGTTTTGAGTTTTGAAGAATTTTCTGTAAAACAGCTGAATAATCGAGCCCTGCTTCCACCCCCAGCACCATCAAATCGAGATAAAAGGAAAAATCCCTGACCATGTTTTTTTGCCGGGACCGAACGGCGGTGTTTAACTTCACAACAGGAAAAATGAATCCCAGACCAAAAAAGATTAAAACGTAAAACAAAACCCCGCTCCAATCAGGCCAGCTCCCGGATAAAAGAACCAGGCTTAAATTTCCCGCCATTATCAATCCAGTCCCGCTGATGACTTGAATCCATATAAACTCCCGCGGCTCAAATCGCCATCGGGCGGTCGTCATCTTTCGCCGGAGATAGGCGAGATAAGGGGTGACTTGAGGAAAAGGATCCCATGAATAAAATCGGGATGTTTTAATCCGCTCCAGGTTAAATTTGAATTGAGCTTGAAACAAATGATTGGTCAGCCAGGCGACGGAGATAAAAATTAAAAAATCAAGGAGAAGGGGCAACACGATTTAAGCCTCCCCCTGAACAATTCTTTTTATCAGGAAAAATCCGGACATTTCCAGCAGAAGAATCGCAAAAAGTCCGATCCCTCCGGACAGGCTGGTCCAAAAGGGGGTCATTAGCCCGGGGTCAATGAGAAACAGGACAACCCCTAACAAAAACGGGAGACATCCGACCACCCACCCCTGCATTTTCCCCTGCGCGGTCAAGGCGTCAATTTTTCCTTTTAACCGTTTTCTTTCCTCGATAGTCCGCTCCAACCGTTCCAAAACAGAGGTTAATGATCCTCCCGCTTCATTTGAAAGAATAATAGCTGACACCACCAGGCTGATCTCTTCCAAATTCAGCCGGCGGTCCAAATATTTAAAACTCTCTTCAAAACTCTCTCCCATTTTAATTTTCTTTAATACCAGACCAAGCTCCTGCGAAAGAGGCGGCGGAATCTCCTGCACAGCCTTTTTCATCGCCTCCGATACGCTTAACCCGGCGCGAAGCGCACCCAAAATCATTTTAAGAAAATCTGGAATTTGCCGTTCTATTTCCTTTAATCTTTTTTGGGAAATAGCGCGAATGACTTTTTTAGGCAGGTGATAGCCCCCTATCCCAAAAAAGAGGGCGCCCAGTAATCCGGCTCTCCATGAAAGACTCACTCCCAAAAAAAAACCTAAAAAAAGAAACCCAATGGTAGAAAGGGTATAAATAACCGCCGCCTGACTTTCGGTAAGAAACAAAAACTGTTCATCTAGAGAAGAAACCGTTTCGGTTATAACTTTCATTCGGTATTTTTGATAAAAAGGGAGAGCTTTAATGCAGAAAAAAAAAGCTCCAGAGGAAACGGCTGAAAACAGGATGAGTGAAAGAAAAAGGTTAATCACGCGCAGGGTCCTAAGCCGGGTGTTTTCCTTTTTTTGTTTTCTTCTTCTTTGCCGGCGCCTTTTTTACCGGTTTTTTTACAGGTTTTTTCTTAAGAGATTCAATCTGCTTTTTAAGAGAACTATTTTCATTCTGAAGAGAAGCGGTTTTCTCCTTGATTTGTTCGTTTTCTTTTTTAAATTGATCCACTTCATTGAGAAGCGACTTGTTTTCTTCGGTCATTTTTTCAAACTGCTGTTTGAGCTTTGTATTTTCTTCTTTTAACTTTTTCGATTCACAACCCGATATTAAGGGAAGAAATACGACTAACAATAAAACTAAAAAGAACGATGATTTTCTCATTTAAATGACCTTTCTTATTTATATTCGATTCTTAAATGATGGTCTCTTAAAAAGTCTGTGACGGACTTTGGAATGGTCGTCCTTAGACCGTGACGGACTTTGGAATGGTCGTAGTTAGACCGAAAAAAGGGACAGCTTATCATGTTAAAGGTCGTCATTGCGAACGAAGTGAAGCAATCTCGTTGCTTAGCTGACATAAAAAAGGGATTGCTTCGTCGCTCCGCTCCTCGCAATGACACATTACTTATTACGTTTGCTATAGATTCCCGCTTTCGCGGGAATGACGACTTTTTACGAGACCATAAAATAATTTATTTTAGATTTTGTCATAAAGAAATTTATTTATCAACGTCAAAAAAAAAGCACGGTAAAGATACCGTGCTTTTTTGCTGTAAGCTGTATTTTGATCATTCCGGTCTAAGGACGACCATTCCAAAGTCCGTCACGGTCTAAGGACGACCATTCCAAAGTCCGTCACGGTCTAAGGACGACCATTCCAAAGTCCGTCAAAAAAACTATTTCGCCGCTGGCGCAGCTTCTTTCATTTCTTCTTTCTTTTCTTCTTTTTTAGCTTTTTTTTGGGCTTTTTTCTTCTTCATTTTCTTTACAGTTTTTGAAGAAGCTTCAGCCTTAGGAGTTTCTGATGCGGCCGGAGCAGCTGGAGCAGCGGCGTCAGCGGCAAAGGTCACTGTACCGAAAGCAACCAACATCATCATGGCAATAACCAAAGAGTAGATTTTTTTCATTTATTTTCACCCCCTTCCAGGTTTATTTTATTAGTTAAACTCGAAGTAGTATGAGTGCAATAATAATACCATTAAAAAAAATAGATCGTAAAAATAATTTTATTATATTTTTCAAATAGTTATAAAAATAAAACCCTTAGCCATGTCCTTATGAACACCTGTTATAAGGTAGTTTATACCCTAAATAAGGTATGTTTAAAAAATTGTAAGGAATCACACCCAAGAGATAGAAAGTTGTCATTGCGAACAAAGTGAAGCAATCTCAAAACTTTACGGTAAGATTGCCACGCACCCTTCGGTGCTCGCAATGACATGATCAATAAATGAATGCGCCGTCTATCTCTCTTGAGTCACTCCTCACGACCGTTTTTCTTAAGATCGAACTTGTCCAGCCGGTACTGCAGGGTCTTATACGAAAGTCCGAGCATTTTTGCGGCTTTCGCGATAACCCAGTCACTTTTCTCCATCGCTTTAATCAGGAGCTGTTTTTCAAACGCTTCCATTGAAAACCCTTCCGGAGGAAGATCAAAATCAATTTCACTTAAGGGATGGCCGGCCCTTCTGATTTCAAGGGGAAGGTCTTCGAGCCCGATGACTTCCGAATCACATAAGAGAATGGTTCTTTCCATGACACCCTCCAGCTGTCTTACATTTCCGGGCCATGAATAATTCAGGAGCGTTTGAAACGCTTCCTTCGAGAGGCTTTTAATATTCTTTCCCGTCTGCTTGTTGAACTTTTTGAGGAAATGTTCGACCAGTTTTGGAATATCCGAACCCCGCTCTCTTAAGGGGGGCAGATGGATCGAAATAATATTGAGCCGGTAAAAAAGATCCTCCCGGAAGGCCCCTTTTTTAATTTCCTGGGGGAGATTCTTGTTGGTCGCGGCAATCACGCGAACATCGATTTTGACATCCTCTTTTCCACCGATCCGCTTAATCTCCTTTTCCTGCAAAGCTCGAAGCAGTTTGGCCTGGATCGGATGGCCCAAATCTCCGATTTCATCGAGGAAAAGGGTCCCTTTGCCGGCCGCTTCAAAAAGACCAATCTCTTTTCCGACCGCGCCGGTAAAAGAGCCCTTTTCGTGGCCGAACAGCTCATTTTCAATCAAGCTTTCGGGAATCGCCGCGCAATTAATGGCCCGGAACGGCCCGTTTTTCCGGGTACTGTTAAAATGGATGGCCCTCGCGATCAATTCCTTGCCTGTGCCGCTTTCCCCATAAATTAATATCGTGCTGCTGCTGGCCGCGATCTTTTGAACGATCTTGAATATCTCCTGCATGGCGGGGTGCGTTCCGATGATATTCTGGAGCGTAAACTTTTCTCCCAACTGCTGGCGGAGGTTTTTGTTTTCCCTTAACAAACGGATCCGCTCAAACGCCCTTTGAATGGAAATGAGAAGCTCCGTCTTATCGAGCGGTTTAGTCAGATAGTCAAACGCCCCTTTTTTCATCGCTTCTACGGCGGAATCAATCGTCCCGTGCGCGGTCATGATGATGACGGAGGCATTCGGATTCATCCGGAACAGAGCATCGACGCCGCTTAACTCCGTCGTATCGGGCAATTTTAAATCGGTCAAAACAAGATCGGCCTCTCCGTTCTTATAAATTCTTAAACCCTCCTGGCTGTGTGATGCCGTCTCGACCTTATACCCTTCCTGTTCCAGGATAATTTTCAGGATATCCCGTTGAGGCTTTTCATCGTCGATGACCAGAATCGTCTCACCTTTCGCCATTCGACTCAGGGACCCGTGCGGTTTCACTTCGTAAAATCCTCCGATGCCCCCGAACCCCTCGCTCGGCCTGGCCAAGCCAGTTCCTCGCTTCCCGCTTCAGGAACCATCTCGTAATTCAATGGCAACGTCATTAAAACTTTTGTGCCTTTTTCAGGGCTTGAGCTGATCTCTATTGTGCCGTGGTGTTCTTCAATAATGCGTCTGGTGAGGGCCAGCCCGAGGCCGATTCCAAGTTGTTTGGTGGTAAAATAGGGCTGGAAAACTTTCTTTAAATTCTCCGGGCTAATCCCCTGACCGGTATCGGTAATTTCGAGGATCACCTCTTCAGGTCGTTCGGTCATTCGTATCGACAGGGTTCCACCTGTTGGCATTGCCTGAAGGCCATTCGCGACGACGTTCATCAGGCAGGTTTTAATTTTTTCTTCATCACCGTCAATCAAAGGGGTGTCCTCCGGAACATAGCTGATCTCGATTCCCTGTTCAATCGCTTTTTGATTGGCTAAATTGAGCACCTCTTTCAACAAAAGGTTCAGATTCACCTGTTTGATATCGAGTTTTAATGGACGGCCGTATTTTAAAAAGTTTTCGACCATATGGTTGAGACGAAAGGTTTCGGATTTGATGCTGGTCATCAGGTCGCCCATTTTTTTTTGTTCTTCCGGAGAGGCATGACCGATTTTTTCTTTGAGATGATCAATACTCAGGGAAATAAAGTTAAGCGGATTCCGAATCTCATGCGCGATCCCCGATGCGAATTGCCCCAGCGCCGTCAAATGTTCGGTTTCACGAAGCCTCTCTTCGAGGACCCTGTTCTGCCGTAATTTTTCAATCATTTCGTTAAAACTGTGCGTTAACTGGTTGATTTCGTCATCCCCTTTTCTGACAGGGATCGTCTGGCTTAAATCGCCCCTGGCGACTTTTTTCGCGGCTCCCATGATTTGATAAATAGGCCGGGTGTAGCGCCACGAGAGAAAAATCGAAACCATGATCCCGACTGAAAAGACGATCAGGGTTGCCACCAGACGGTCCAAATAGTGGGATTCAATCAGCTTTTCATAATCGTCAAAAACCATGCTGATATGAGCGTACCCCAGCTGTTCGCCTTCAACCACGATCGGGACAAGAAGATTATAGGCCTTCTGAGTGGGAGAAGGAAGCTGATCTCCCAGTTTCGCGGTAATCAACAAATCCTTTCGTTTGGGATCAATTTTTGCCCCCACCCGTTTTGGATTTGAACTGGCAATGACCTCTTTTTCGTTGCTGACAATCGATATTTCCTTTACACCCCTTTTTTCGAGCCGCTTGACGTAATCCTGCAGCCGCTTCTCCGTCGTCCGTTCCGGGCTGGTCAGTTCTTCCACGCTCACTGAAATGGCGTTTGACAACTCGTTGATATGATCTTCCATTTCTTTTACCAGCGCCTGTTCCGTGCGGGCATAAAGATAAAACGACGCTCCCAGCGATAAAAAGGATAAAAACAGCATGATGAGAACTAATTTTGACGTTAAAGTTAACCTGATTTTCAAATTTATCCTTATCGGGCAGGCACATCCTGCTTCGACACAAGGGCAGGCACGGGGACCTGCCCCTACGTATGATTTTCTATTTTTATCTTGCCCTGCCTGATGATCTTGATGGTCCCTCCGGTCACGTCGGCCACGGTAGAGGGTTCGGAAACCAGAGTTCCTCCATCCAGGATTAAATCGACCTGGTTCCCAAAATATTTTTCGGCTTCCGAAGCGTTTTGACAGGGAGGTTCATGAGACCGATTGGCGCTGGTGGCGGTAATCGGGCTTTTTAAAAAAGAGAGGAGACGCTGGACAAGCCTGGAATCGGGGCATCGGATTCCTATTTTTCCGGTATTTCCGGTCAGTCGCGGGGAAAGACTTTCCGAAGCGTCGAAGATTAACGTCAGCGGTCCCGGCCAGAACCGGTCGATAAGCTCTCGCCCCGCGGGGGGAACCTTTTTAACAAGAGGAAATAGATCAGAAGGCTTTTCGATCAGTATTAAAATGGGGCTCCCGCTGTCCCTTTTTTTGATCAAGAAAACCCTATCGATTGCTCTATCATTGTAAATGTCCACGCCGATCCCGTAAAGCGTGTCAGTTGGAAAAACGATTATTTTGCCTTCCTTGACCCGGAGCGCGGCCTCCTTTAAAACAGGATCGGGGTCCTCCCGATTAATTTTTACGATTTCTGTCATGAAGAATTTTGGCTTTTTGTTCCACTTCCCTGGCCATATCCTCTTTATATTGAGCCAGTTTTTTTTCCAGCTCCGGATATTTTCTGGCCAGAACTTGCGCGGCAAAAATTCCCGCGTTTTTAGCTCCCGCTTTTCCAATCGCCATGGCCGCCACCGGAACCCCTCCCGGCATCTGGACGGTCGATAAGAGGGCATCCATTCCCTGAAGGGAGGAAGAATCGATTGGAACACCGACCACGGGTAACGTGGTCAAAGAAGCGACGACGCCGGCCAGATGGGCCGCCCCGCCCGCCCCGACGATAAAGACTTCGACTCCGTTCTCGTTTGCTGATTTTACAACGTGATGCGTCCGTTCGGGAGAACGGTGGGCGGAGGTGACCATCAGATCATAGGGAACGTTAAACTGGCTCAACATTTTAGCGGCCTCTTCCATAACGGGCAGGTCATTGGGACTTCCCATTAAAATCGCAACCAACGGCTTTTTTTTAGTCATATCCATCCTTTTTGATTCATTACAACATTCCTTTCTATTGCAGGGCAGGCACGGAGACCTGCCCCTACGTAATATATTTCATTGTATATGATACTCAAGCGTTCTGCCACATCTGGGTTACCCAGGGTCCTTCCACAATTTCGTCCCTCTTTTTAAGCATCAACTCGTGCAGGGTTTTTTCAAGCTTTTCTTTTTTTTCCGCCAGAATACCCGAAAGAATGAGCCCGCCCTCCGGAAGAAGCGCGCCCTGAAGCTCACGGCTTACGAGGATTAAATCTTCCGCCGTTAAATTGGCCAGGATTAAGTCATACGCGTTTCGATCTGCCTGAAAAATAGACCCCAGCCTTATTCGGATATGGCGATGGACCTGATTTAAAAGGAAAGAATTCCGCATCGACTCTACGGCGTCGCCGTCGATATCCGCCGCCACAATATAGCCGGCTCCTAAACGAGCGGCGGCAATTGCCAGAATACCCGAACCGGATCCCAGGTCCAACACTTTCAGTTGAACAGGATCAGGATGCGCGGAGAGAATCCGGTCGAGAAAGACCAGGCAGTTCCGGGTGGTCGGATGGGTCCCGGTTCCAAAACCCAGGCCGGGATCGATGAGAATAACCTTTTCCTCATTCGTTTTTGGGGTATATGACTCCCAGGGGGGGGAAATGGTTAAACGGGGAGTGACATTGATCGGTTTAAAAAACTTTTTCCATTCGGCGTTCCAGTCTTCATAGGGATGTGTTTGGACGACAACAGCTCCAGACTCAACCTTAACCCCTTCCCGACGGAATTCGAGGAAAAATATGGCGATTTGTTTTTCCACCTGTGAGAGAGAAAAAACCAAAGGATTAAAATATGCCTTGACCTTCCTCTCATCGACCCAGGTTCCCGAGGCACCTCTTTCAATAAGATATGAAGAAAGGGTTTCCTGAAAATTAAGGTCAACTTCGACGGAAACCTCCAGATATTCTTTATGTGCCAGGTCCATGGAGACTCCCTCGTGTAAGGGCAGGCACGGGGACCTGCCCCTACGAATGAATCAAAAAGAAAATATATTATGTAGGGGCAGGTCCCCGTGCCTGCCCTTCCGGATTTTCTTCATCTATATTCCAATTTAAAGGATTATCATGGATATATTGCCGGATGCGATTTAAACTCTCTTCATTTCGGATAACATGTTCATAGTAATTTCGTTGCCATAATTTTTTATGAAAAGGGGGCCAGCCGGTTTGTATGACACCCTGGAGATAATGAGTCGTTGTCAATGATTTAAACCGTTGTATTATATCCGACAAAGATAACAAGGATAATGCAGGAGAAATTTCCTCTGGTTGCCTTTTTTTAATATGCAATTCAGGGCAGGCACGGGGACCTGCCCCTACAGTTAAAATAATAATGCCATGAACGTGATTGGGCATTACCACAAATTGGTCAACATCAACCCCCGGATAATGCCGTGGCAATTCGTTCCAGGAAGTCAGAATCATTTCTCCCGCATCATTAAGGTGTCTTTGATCATTTACCACCTTACCAAACAAACATTCCCGATTTTGGGTGCATATTGTAATGAAATAAGCGCCCGTTTGAGCATAATCAAATCCCTTTAACCTTAAGGAATGGCGTTTGTGGATATCTGGATTATATGTCATATCGAATCATGTATTCAGGGCAGGCACGGGGACCTGCCCCTACGTAATATATGTCCGGGCGTCTTCGACATAATTTTTGGCGGAGAGGGTCAGAAAGGCCTTTTCTTCCGGCGTTAACGGACGTTTCGGCTTTGCCGGCACGCCGAATGCAAGCATCCCCGCCGGAATCACACTCCCCTCTGAAACCAGAGAGCCGGCTCCGATAAAAGCGCCATCTTCCACCACCGCGCCATCCATCACCACCGCCCCCATGCCGATCAGGCATAAATTCCCGATGGTACAACCATGAAGAATCACCCTGTGGCCAACAGTGACATTGTTTCCGATTTTCAAAGGATGGGTTTTCCGGGTAACGTGGAGCATCGACAGGTCCTGGATATTGGTGTTGGAGCCGATACGAATAAAATGAACATCTCCACGAACCACCGTATTAAACCAGACGCTGGAACTCTCTCCGATTTCCACATCCCCGATGATAACCGCTCCGGGGGCAATAAAAACGGACGAAGGTACTATTGGACAAATCCCCTGATAAGGAATAATCATAGGTGCAGACTACCCCAACCGTATTTAATCTCGTTGCCTGTCATTGCGAGCGCCAGCGAAGCAATCTCATAACACCCGTATGGAAAATAGATTGCTTCGCTTTGCTCGCAATGACAGCACTTCGTCGAAAAATCCTCCTCGCAATGACACCCCCTCACTTTTACAGATCATAAAGCAATTCGGTGAGAGATTCAATTTTAATATAATCTTTTCCCGGCTTAAAGAGGTGGTGGCGGTCAATCAGGACGGCCTGGAGGCCTGCTTTCAATGCCCCTTCAACGTCATCCGAAAGACTGTCTCCGACATGAAGGGCTTCAGAGGGTCTGATCTGGTGCGCGTCTACCGCTCTTTTAAAAATAACCGGATGGGGTTTCGGAGCGCCCGTTTCACTCGAAAGGGTCATTGAATCGAGGAGATGAGCGATACCCAACGCTTTGGTCACTTCGTAAACCCGTGTGTCAAAATTGGTAATCAACCCAAGCGAATACCCTTTCTTTTTTAAACTGGACAAAACTTCAATCGTTTCGGGAAAAAGCTCCCACCCCTGACTCCCTTTAAAAACAGTGTAAACCTCCTGAAAATAAGAGTCAAAAGAAGGGATCATCCCGACTTCCGTGAAGACCTGTTTGACCACCGTGCGCCACCAATTCTTTTCAATTTTTATTCGCTCGGACGGGGAAATATCCTGAGAAATCACAGCAGGAGGAGATTTTTTAAAACCGTTAAAAAAAGCCTCGTCAATCGCCTCTTTTGAAGCTCGCGACCCATATTTCCTGGCAATCTTTAAATAGATGTCTCCAACCGAACCCCTTGTTTTAAAAAGGGTTTCAGCCGCGTCAAAAAATATGACTTTAACCGGCAATTTTATCATTCGCGCCGCTCCCGGCCTTTCGGAGTCAATCCAGCAGAATCTCGGAGACGGTTCCCCTCCAGATCGCCAACCGCCATTCCAGGGCAACCTTTTGTTCCAGATAATCCGCCGGATTATAATCATCGGTAAGGACTAACCCCGCTTCATCTTTTAAATGGACTTCTCCGGAAAAAAGTTTTCCGGAGGAAGCAATCAAAGGGTCCAGAGGCCGGTTCGAAGCCAGCATGATATAATTCGTGAAATTATCTCTGGAAGAAACAGTTAAAAGCGCTCTGTGGGGAAATTTTTGTTGCAGGGTTTTATAAATCGATTGGGTAAACTCCGAACCCTCGCCGGTAAAAAGTCCGATGGTGTTCATCACCAGAATGCCGTCGTCCGTCAAACTGTTCCTTACCTGTTCAAAACACTCCTGACTCAATAAATAAAAAGGAGACGATTCTCCCGCGAAAACGTCCAGAACAATGTAGTCATATTTTTTTTTGTTCCCATTTAAAAAATGACGGGCATCTTCGAGAATGAGATTAAACCGTTCGGGATGAAATTCAAAAAATTTTTGAGCGACGACCGGCATTCGGGGATCGATTTCGACAATATCAATCGAATCACCCGAATGATACCCCGATTCCGGAATGATCCCCCCTCCCAATCCGATGACGGCTCCATTGAGAAACCTGGTGGTCGATTGCTCCCGGTAAGCTTTTAGAACCTCTTCAATCATCGCTGTGTAAGGAGCTTTGGATTGATGGAGGTCTATCTGATAGGCGGTCTGAATCGCCCCGTCGACCATCAACAGATGCGTGTTTAGATCATTGAGAACCTTTAACTGGCCGTAATAACTTTCTGATTTAAAAATAATTTTCCCGGCCTGAGTTCTTTGAGAAAAATAAATCATCAAGACTCCGCTGATGAAAATGACCGAAAGACAGCCCAGCGCCGGCATCCAGTTTTTGGTTTTCATAAAGTGAATTGCCGGCAAAATAGAAAGGGAAATAGAAATAACAAATAAAATATTTTTCAGCCCCAGATTGGGAATCAGCCAGAAACCCACCAACAATGTTCCCATGATCCCGCCAAGGGTGGAAAGCGCATACAAATTTCCGGCAATCTTTCCCGCCCGATCTATTTCCCTGAGAGAAAGTTTTAAGGAAAACGGGGCCACCATTCCCAATAAGGTCAGGGGAACGGTGAAAAGGGTAAAAGCGGTCGTTAAACATCCCAACCGCGGGCCGAACGAGGTCATCGCGAGAGAAACCGGCTTTTGAATCAACGGAATCACCATGACAAAAAATCCCGAAACCAGGATCAGAAGATAAAAAAGATCCCGGTTTTGATAACGGTCTGAGAGAATTCCCCCAATCCAGTACCCCAGAGAGAGCGAAATCAAGGTAACCGTAATGAGCGAGGTCCAGATGAATAAGGAGATCCCAAAATAGGGGCTCAGGATTCGTGATCCCAGCACTTCAAGGACAAGCACGATCATCCCGCAAATAAAGATAGTCAGCAGCAATAAAACAAAATCAGCGCGGTTTTGACCAGAAGGCATTAATGACTCCTAACTATTTCCATGTTTTAAGCTATTCCAAGAGAGAGATAGGATTTACAATCCCTTGTTTTGCCTGTCATCGCGAGCACCCGCAGGGTGCGTGGCGATCTCGGTTCAAAACGGCTAGATTGCTTCGCCTTCGGCTCGCAATGACAAACTATGGTGTCATTGCGAGAAGGTTTTTTTCGACGAAGCAATCTTTTTTTCCATGCGGATGTTGTGAGATTGCTTCGCTTTGCTCGCAATGACACATTTATCGTTGTTCTTGGGGCTATTTTTGAAGTTTAATCAAAAATGAGCTTTTTGCATCAATATCAACGTTAAAACCGGCATTGACAGGATCAGAAAACGTCCCGATGCCTGTTCCCAAAAATGAAATAGAAACCCCTTCCACAAATCTTCCGATCTGGTTTCCCACGGGATTGATCGTCTTTCCGGAAAATTGAATTTTTCGAAAATCGGGCGGAACGGCGGAGATATTCCCAAAAGTGGCGCTTCCCGCGTAAGAAGTCATGAACCGGTTTCCTGAAGCCCCCCCTGTCGCGTGAACATTGGTAAATCCCGGAGGCACATTAAAAACCAAAAATTCCCCCGACGGCCCTGTGACTGACAGGGAAGGATCCACGTTCCCGGCGCTGTTCAGATATCGAACGCCTCCCACACCGTTTCCGTTTAAATCCGAGGCGGCCAGTCGAACCCCCGGCAAAGGAACTTCAATCCCCGCCAAAAACGCCAGTTTTCCGGAGGTTTGAAAAACAACCAAATCCGTATACAGATCATCGTTGTAATCCGCCAGTACAAAATTCGCCGCGTTTTCACCCGGTCCTGCCGAATAAGGGGTTTCGGAAGTAAACGTTCCGTCTCCCAGGCCCGACAGGAGTGAAATTGTCCCGGAGGGAATTCCGGAAGGAATGATCGAAACGACAAGGTCTAATCTTCCGTCAAAGTCAATGTCATTCAACGCGATAAATTGAGGAGAACCGGATAAAGTTATGGGAGAATTCTTCGCGGGCGTAAAAATCCCTCCCCCTTTATTTAAAAGGATATTTAAAGAATTCGATCCCTGGTTTGCGATAATCAGATCATCTTTTCCGTCATTATTGATATCGTTCGACGCGATGGCAATGGGTGATTTTCCGATAAAGATGGGGCTGTTGGGAGCCGGTGTAAAGCCCCCGTTTCCCAATCCCAAGAAAATGGAGACTAAATTGGCGCCCGTATCGATAATGGCCAGATCAGGGTTGCCATCTCCATTGAAATCCCGGCTCAACATGGTCCCGGGTGAAATTCCCCCCAATGAAAGATAGATGGGAGGATTAAATCCCCCGGTTCCTGCCCCTTGAATCCAGGTCAACAAACGGTTTCCGGAATTGAGCACAACCAGATCGGTTTGTTGGTCTTTATTGAAATCCGCGACGGAGATCGCCACAGGACGAGATCCCGGAAGAAGGTGGATAACGCCTCCTGGAACAACATCCCCCCTTTTTGTCCCAAATAAGATGGTAATGGAATCATCATCGAAATTCGCCACGGCAAAATCCAGGATCCCGTCTTGATTGAAATCGGCGCTCTTAACCGAAACAGGGGTCGCGCGAGTATTACAGCTTTGCCCCGGCAGTAAGCGGATGCCAGTCGGCATGCAGTAAGGAGATCCGGGGGTCGAAGTGAATGTTCCATCTCCGTTTCCCAGGAGAAGGGTCAAAGTCTGATCGGTACTATTGATAACAGCCAAATCCACTTCGTTATCATCGTCAAATAAACCGGTTGACACCCTTTGCTGAGAGAGATTCAATAGAGGAGCCGAATTAAACCCTGACACGGGATACCCGGAGAGTTGAACGGGAGGTTTGAACCCTGAAGTGATGACTTTTCCTCCCAACGTGCCATTGGTCGAATCCCAGAGAAGGGGGGGAATTCCTTTTGACGCCTGGGCCTGAAGGGTCGCCGCATGAACAGTTTTTAATCGTAAATCCGAACGATTGGCGTCGATGGTTTCAATTGAACTATACGTATCAATCCCGTCGGGCTGTGACGATTTTGCTTTTACAACAAAACGGCTAAACGTCTCGAAAGGCTGAGAAAACGTTCCGTCCGTCGCAGACTTAAATCGGGTTTTTTCTCCCCTGACAGTCAAAGTCACACCACCCACCGGGGTTTTGTCCAGTTCTTCCGTTATCCCTGAAACCTGAATGAATGGAGGGGGGCTATTATTGACCTGAAGGTCAGACAGAACAACGCCGTTGGCATACATATCCATTAAGATATTACCCGAATCATCCGGGGAGACCACTCGAATCTGAGTCAACCCCGGCGGGAGATTAAATATCATATACCTCCCGTTTTTTGATGAAAACCGGGAGAGGGTTGGAAGACCCAAAGAATCAAAATAACGGACATCCCCCACCACATTACCGGAAAGATCGGTTGCTTCCAGAGTGATTCCCTCCGTTCCGCGGTGGCTGACATTGTCATAAATAATCCCCGTTAAAATCCCTCTCGTGGAATCAAAGGCAGAGGGGAGGCCTGCCGCGCTCAAATATTGACTCATAAGGGTGACCGGAAAAAGAACCAGGTTTTTAAAAGAAGAATCCACTTTGATATTCTGGTAGGTATCGATAAAAAAATCCCGGCTGACCTTCAACGTATAATGGGTTTGATCCAGGAAAACATTCGAATTCAAAGGAAAATTAAAATTCCCTGAAATATCAGCCACCCCGTAAGAGTTAGACTGGCCAAGCGCATAAGTCCGCGCAAAACTCACGGGTATATTACTGTCCGAGGCAACCACCTTTCCGCTGACAGATTGATAAAAATAATTTTGTCCTAATGTTATTTTATTCATTTTAATATTTTTTTTCGTCGCGCCTCCCGGGAAAATTTCAACGGTTTCCCGTCCTGTAAAATAATCCAGGCCATCTTCCAGTTTTTCTTTTGCCGTGGCAGAAAGATGAACCACCCCGGGGGGAAGATTAAAGACCACAAAGGTGCCATCCGTCTTTCCCCTATAAATAGAAGGACAGGTATCCGCCGGATCACAGGGCAAGGTCTGAATATTAAACTGGGCGTCAAACCAGCTCACGTGAGTCCCATCGGAATCAAAAAAGAAAAAGGTAGGGGTATTGATTCCGGTCGATACATCGTGAGAGGTCCCCGGATAGTAAATTCTCGATACCCGGGTCACAGGATCAAAATTTAACAGATCGCCCGAATCGTTGGTCAAAAGAAGATAGGGATACTGTCTGATCGTGTCATCCTGATCGATCATAGATCCCACCAGAATTCCGGCTGAGGGATCGAGACCGGAATAGCCCGTCTGTTTTAGAAATCGCGTATTCCCTAAATAATCGGTTAAAACAGACCGGGAAAGAAAATAGAGATTTTGGGTTAAATCGACGCCGCCGCTATTACAGGGACCGAGGTTAATAGACGGCGGAGCGCAATTCGCGCCGGTACAAAAAGTCGGCGGAGGAACAATACAACTATTGAGGTCCGTTGCTATCTCCTGGTACGTCGGAAGGTAGCCCGACGCCGTTCCCTGAATTAAAAATTGGCTGTCAGACCCCAACCGGGGAAATCGATACCTCCCTCCGGAAGAAACTACTGAGAGGCCTTTTAAACCGACGGGAGAAAGAATCGCTCCGCTGATCTTTTCATTTCCCGGGTAACCTGACACGTCGCCCGTTATTCCGAAAAAGGGCGGGACAATGGGACGAACCGGGAGGGAAATGGTTGAAACGGAATCCAGAAATGAGGTCGCCACCGTATTGCCCCGGCCCCCTTTCACCGCCCTGATATAAACTTCTCCCGGCGGCGTATTCAGGACCGTAAATCCGCCGTTGTCACTTGTCCCTGCCGTGCTTGAAAAATCAGGAATTCCTCCCAGACTATTGTAAAAAAGATCCCCTATTTTATTCCCATTTAAGTCGGTGACTTCAAGGACGACATTGCTGATCGTACCGCCGGAAAAGGAAACCACGCTTCCGTTTATCGTGCCGGTTCCCGGGATCCTGGAAATGTTAGCGGCGTTAAAGAGATTATTCAGATCCCCCTGTGAAACAATCCCTAAAAAGGTATTCGCCCCGACAATCGGGGTAAATCCGGTGCCGAAACTAAACAAATAGGTCGTGGAATAGGGGACGTTCTTGTCGCCGGCCTGTCCACAGCAAAAAGGGAAATCGGAATTGGCGCAACCCGCCAGAAAAATAGAAATGAACAGTAAAATCCTTCTCATCGTCACTCTTTTATACTCAGGGGCCCGTGCGGCTTCACTTATTCATTTTATAATAAATCCCATCAATCTCAAAGAAAATTGGGATTTCCAAGCACAGCGATAAAATGTGTCATTGCGAGCAAAGCGAAGCAATCTCACAACATCCGCATGGAAAAAAAGATTGCTTCGTCGAAAAAAACCTCCTCGCAATGACACCCCATGTTTCCCGCCGGTTAAAAACTGTAAGTGACGTCAAATTCAAAACGGCTCTCATTCTTGAAAAATCCGACAAAATGAAATTCTCCCGGAAGGGGCCCTCCGATGTCCCCGATCATCAGGTCGAGTCCCGTAGAAAGCTTTAAATGGTCCGTCAGATTATATTCCACTTTCGGCCGGAGAAGGGTGTCATTATCCACCATAAAATAAAGGGCCAATAAAGAAGGAACGAGCCGGTCGTTTAAAAAAGGTTTTCTTCCAAAAAAGCTCAAAACCGTATCGTATTCTCTCTGAATAATCGTCGAATCGTACCGGAGAATTTTCTGTTGCTGCATCTGGACAGAGAGATCGGCGGAATAAAACGTAAAATCGATTCCCGCGGCATATTTGAAATAATTCCTTTTAAGTTCTCCAAAAATAAATTGACCGGGATTCGACGGGTCTGTTCCCTCACGCGTCCCGAAATATTTGTCCCGGACTAAAGCCCCCTCCGCGTTTAAAATAATAGAACCCAACGATTTTGAAAATGTCCCTCCAAACACCCGCACTTTGGTATATCGGGGCTGGAAATCGACCGTCGGAGAAACACCAAAACCGCCCAATCCGAAAACAGACCGGTAGGAGGCGGGAAAAGGATCCCACATATAATAATAGCTGGCGGATAAATCAACGCCGAACACCGTTTTTGAAACCCGGACTCCCCAGTCGGCATTCTGCGGGGTGCTTTCGGGAACGACCGTCCCGGATAAAATCTGGAACTGTTCAAACTGACTCGTCCGCGGCGCCGGCTTATGAAATTGTAAATCAGGGATATAAAGCCCTTCCACGGCATAATCACCCAGGTAAAGATCGGATTTAACCATCCAGCGTGGAATATAGCGGTCGGCAACTTCACGGAAGATAAACTCTTTAAAATCAAGGGGATTGATTTCATCCAGGATTCTCGCTCCCTCGACCACTCCCCACCGGACGATCTGTTTTCCGACGCGGAGGTCGAGAAAAGAAAGATGCGCGTCCAGATAAACTTCTCTGATCTCGGCCGCTTTATTTTCAATATCGACTCCTCTTAAGTTTCCGATCTCCGTCCCCGCGATCTGGCTCACGGAAGGGTTGTCTGTTAAAACCGTGCGCGGGCCGATAATCCTGCTGACGGAATCAATCTGTTCGAGATCGGGCGCAAGGTCATAATAAATCCTGGGGATGACCGTGATCTGAACCTTTGGAGAAAAAGTATAATGCGCTTCAATTCTGACGATGGACATGATTTTGGTAAAGACGACCGGCGTATATATCCGAAGGGCTGTTTCTTCACGAAAGTAACCGGTATAACTAAACAAGACCAGCGATAGACTTCGCACCCACTTATTAATCATGTCATTGCGAGCACCGAAGGGTGCGTGGCAATCTTATCGTAAAGTCTTGAGATTGCTTCACTTTGTTCGCAATGACAGCTTTCTAACTCTGTTCTTGGGCCTCAGTCGTTAAAATGAGTAAAAGAGGCTCAATCCAATCGTAACCTTTCGGTAACCCCCGTTAGACGAGGTCAGACCGTTACGGATATCATTGATGTCCCGATCAATTTTGACGGGCAAACTGGAAGAAATCATATGATAGCCCGCGGACCCGGAAAGCGAAATGTTTTTAAAAAGAAAATAGGAAAGAGCGCCGGAAAGATCCAGGGACTGATTTTTTCTAAAGACCTCTCCCCGGCCATCCTGCAAGGTTGAAGAGTCGGGATTTTTAAAATAAGTTTGCCCGTATCCAACGGTCAATGATCCGCTCAAATAATTGATTAAAGAAACAAAAAGGGGCTGGCGGTAGGTCACGGAACCATTCCAGGATACGTTGCTATCGTCTCTGGCTGCCACATCTCTGTTTTCAAGCCCGATCACGGTTGTTAAAGCTCCCGAAAAAAACCGGTCCTTCTGGAGAGTCCAGCTGATTCCCGACTGGATAGAATTTAAAAATGAATTGCCGGCGGAAACCGAGTAGGTATAGTCAACGTGGGTTATGACAAAATCAAACCAGCGGCCCGAGCTTTTGTTTTCCTGTAAATCCAATGAAAGTTGACTGTTCCAGCCTGAAATTCCGCCGCTTCCAAAATTAACCGACAGAGACGGGGCCAGAGAGAGATCAAACCCTTTCAGATCAACCCATTTGCTTTCAAAAGAAACCCGTTCACTATTCGTGAGAATCTGGGAATAGTAATAAACGGAATTAAACGAGCTGAAATTGGTCGAAAGCAAAAGCTTCAGCGACTTATAATGAAAATATTTCAAGCTGAGGCCGTAGGCGGTCGATCCATCTCCCACCGGGTCTGAATCAGAGCCGTTGGCGTTGCTGTCGAGGTTCAGGAGGGTTAAAGAGAGAGATCCCGACAGTCTCTTTTCATAAAAATCAATCCTCTGCCGGGTTAAAGAGGCTTCCGGAGAGGTTTTATTCACTTCGTAGCGGTTGGCGTTTTTAAAATTCTCGTAGGCCTCTTTAATTTTTCCTTTTTTCTCCTGGATGATTCCAAGATAAAAATAGGGCTTCGGCAAGTTGGGGCCTGTCCGGATCGCCTCCGCATAATCCTTTTCAGCCAGATCATCCCGTTTAATCGCCTCGTCATAGGTTCCGAGGTTATACCAGAAGTCGGCGTTTCCCAGAGCGAGTTCGGTCGCTTTGGTCAGAAGGGGCCCCGCCTCCTTGAATTTTCCGACGCTAAAGAGAAAAGAACCGATTACTGCATACCCTTTGGCTTCTTCATTGACGGCGATTTTCGTTTTCAACTCGGCCTCTTTTAACTTCGCTTCCTTCACCTCTTCATCTTCCGGTTTCCCCAGCTCGATCACCCGTTCATACTCCTTGAGAGAGGAGTCGGGCGCTCCCGCCAGATCATAGAGGACCGCCAGGCGGAAATGGGCGATCAGGAGATCGGGTTTTATTTCGATGGCTTTTTTAAAGACATATTCCGCGGAAACCAGATCGAACTTCTGAACATAGGCAAATCCGAGGTTATAGTAGTAATAGGGGTTATCCCGGTTCAATTTAATCGCGGACTCTAACTCCCGGACCATCTTTTCGACCAGGCTCGTTTTTTCATTCACGAAGTTCTCCGCGGAAAGGTTTTTTTTATTTTTTTCCAATTCATCCAGATTCTTTATCGTCCCGATCCCCGCGTTGAAATGCTCTTCCCCTTCGGCTTTTTGTTTTAAAGCGTCCAGCTCTTTTTTGGCCGTCTGAACCGGTTTTCCTTCTTTTCCCAGGGTTAAAACCGTTTCGAGCTCTTTCGCCCCTTTTTGATATTCTCCCCGGGCCCCCAACATTAAACCGAGCTGTAAATGGGCTTCCAGATGATCAGGATCGTAGGTCAAAAGCGTTCTCAGGGTCTTTTCGGCCTCCTGCCCCTGCTTTTGCGCCAATTGGATGAGCGACAAGGAATAAAGGGCACGGGTCTGGCCGGGAATGATCTCAAGCGCCTTCCGGTAATCTTTTTCAGCTTCTCCCCATTTTTCTTCTTGAAAATGCTTGTTCCCGCTCTTTAAATAAACCGCGACCTGTTCAGCTTTCTCTTTGGTCTCACCCAATTGACCGAGAAGCTTTTTCGCTTTCTCCACAATTTCAGACCCTTTTTTATCCAATTGACCGAGGCGTATCGCCTCTTGAAACTGAAAAATGGCCTTTTCATAATTTTCCCGGCTGGTTTCTATGATCCCCAGCTCGAGCCGGGGCGCGGGAAGGTCGGGCTGAAGGGCGGTCATTTTCTCGAAAACCTGGCGCGCTTCCTCAAGATCGAGGGAGGTCTCACGAAGGTCGATCAATCCGAGGTTTTCCAAAATCGTCATATTATCGGGCGACAGGGCTAACGCCTCGCGAAACTTTTTTCTTGCCCCCTCGTACTCCTCTTTTGTTTTAAGGTCGTTTCCTTCGGAGATCAATTTGCCGATTTTTAACCCGGTGGTCAGATCGTTACCCATCGCGGCAAGCTCTTTTTCAGCCTCTTCAATCTCTTTTTTAAAGGAGATCGCGTTGATCGATTTTTTTTCTAACTCTTTGACTTTGGTAAACGCTTCAAACGCCAATTTAATTTCTTTTTCCTGCAGGTAAATTTTCCCGAGGAGAAAATAAGCTCTTAAGAGATCGGGATCGATTTCGACCGTCTCTATAAATAGTTTTTTGGCCCTGGAGAACTCCTCCTTTTTATATAATATCGAGCCGAGCCCGAATTTGGCTTTTACATTTTTCGGGACGATCTGAAGAACGGTTTCATACTCTTTTTGAGATCCTTCCAGATCTTCTTTCTCATAAAGTTGAATCCCGTTTTTCATCCGTTTATCGACTTCGACCGCCGCCTCTCTTGAAGGCCCCATCTGGTCAAGCCTTTCCCTGGCTTTGGACACCTCTTCGAGTCCGGGTGTTTTACCTCCGATCTGCATAATCAATTGGAACTCTTCCCATGCCTCTCCGATTCTCCCCAACCCCTCGTCAATGTTTCCGATAAAGAGGTGAGCCAGAAGAATGTTAGGATCGATTGAAACAATTTTTTTAAAAAGTTCCAGAGATCGATCTGCCCTTCCCGTTTCGAACAAAAGAACCGCCGCGTTTTCAAGGGCTTCCAGATTCGCTGGAACCTGTTCCAGCGCCCTTTGATATTCTTTTAAAGCCTCTTCCTTTTTTTTATCTTTTAGAAAAGCCGCCCCTTTTCGGAGCAAGTCCGCCACGGAAAGAGCGATTTCAGGGGTTTCGCCTATCTGGGAAAGACGAAACCGGGAAATAGCCACATCGGTCGCAAACGCCTTGTTTTTGCTTTCCAGAGAGATCGCTTTCTGATAATTCAAGACGGCGCCGGAAAAATCTTTTTTCAGTTCAAAAACCTGCCCCAGCCCCCTAAAGGCAGGCGCGTAATCAGGCTCAATTTCAAGGGCCGCCCGAAACGATTTTTCCGCGGATTCAATCTTGTTTTTTTGAAGATAGACCAGCCCTAAACCAAAATGGGCCCGGTGCAATCTGGAATTAAGGGAGAGGGTAAATAAAAATTCTTTTTCCGCCGTGTCGATATCTCCGGAAAACAAAAATTGGGTCGCTTTATGCAAATGCCCTTCCGCGTTTTGTTTTGAACCAGGCTCGAGATTTTGAGAATAAGAAGGGAAACGAAATAAAAAGAAAAGGGTAAAAAAGAAAAAAAAACAAACCAGAAGAAAATGAGAAAAAGATCGAGTGCTCACTTAAACCATAATACCATAATTTCAGACAAAAAAAAGGGGAGAATCGGATTTTGCGATCTTATTTCCGATTCCCCCCTTTAAAAAATCAAGACTCCATTAATTCTAAACCACTGAATTTATGGAAGTCCTGCTCCTGTACCCACAGGGGCTGCGCCGATTAAGAGCGGAGCATTGTAGACGGTGATCGCTCCCGTAGGAGTGGGCACCGCAACTCCGGTACCCGGAGTGTTGGCATTGCGGAAATCCTGTCCATAGGAACCAAACGCACCTGAAGCGCTGTCCCCTACTGACTGTCTCACCACACCGCTATCCGCGGTGTAGCAGGTGCCCAGATATAAGGCCCCACCCGCGAGTGCGCAATCCGCGGGAAGATTATTTGCGGGATCGGCATTTCCTAAATAACCAACTGCTGTGGCACCATCCGGCACAAAACCAGCCCAATCGGAACCAGCGCCAGCAATAACTTGCTGACCTAACACCACATTACCCACTCCAACGTTGTCGACACCGCCGACACCTGGCGTTGCTTCCGTGGAGGTGTTTTGTGACAATCTCTGGTCGATATAGTCGCCATCGGAACCAGGAATTGCAGTGAGCGCATGATGAATCGTTCTCAGGCTCAGACGATTGGTCATCGCGTTTTCAACCGTTAAGGTCACATCCGCGACTCTACCCGCGGCCTGGGCAAAACCTGAAACCAGACCGGTTACGAACGTTCCCTGGTTAAAATCGGCAGTTCCCAGAGGCTCGGTATTAAAGGCACCCCCTTCTATACCACCTGTAGCCTCTCTCGCATCCACGAGGACGGCGGCCGGAGTCGGAACCCATTTCGGACAGGTCACCGCACCCACGATAAGACCGTTAGCACTCGGATTGTTACCGCACATTCCAAACAGCGCGTTACCAGCCGCGGTTGAAACCATATTATATCCTGACGTAGGCCCTACCCCTAATAAACCCGTCGCCGGATCAGCGATATAGACACCATTAACGGTATCAAAAGCCACCTGGGAAGGCATAGCTACAGTGCCAAACCCTGTTCCTGATGTTCCCACACCCGCAATTGTATCCGCCGCGAATGCCGCAGCAAGGGGGGAGGCACAGTTTGTTCCGCAACCATGAGCATATTCCGGCGTATCGAGAGTTGCCGTGTTAGTGGTGATCGTTGTGGCCGCGAAAGCGCCACCGGCAAAGACCATAATAGCGGCCATCGCCATCATAAAAATAGATTTTAGTTTCATATGTTTCTCCTTGTTAAGTTGAGTTGTGTTCATTAATAATTTTCGCATATTGTTTTCACCCCCTTTTCCATGCTTAGATTTTTGTTGTTCTACACCAAGAGCGACAAAGCCGCTTCTTGCTGTTTTCTTCGGCCTATCGCCAACCAAAAGAAACTGTTGTTGTCATTGCGAGCAAAGCGAAGCAATCTCATACGTAATACACATCAAGATGTGATAGATTGCTTCGTCACTCAAACCGTTCCTCGCAATGACACCTTCTCTCTCAAAAGCTATTTTGTGGTACACCCCGGCCCCTGACCCGTATTTGTGCCGGAGGTGTTGGTATAATTCATCAGCGCTCTTCCCGCGGAATCAAACATCTGTTTTCCTGTTACAAGGTCAAGAACCGGCTCTGTCGTAAACGTTCCCACACAGGTGGTCGTTTGAACCGCGCCTGCCACGAGGTCCTGGCGGGTCTGGATAAAATTTCCATTCGCCTGTCCTATCAGGTTTCCCGAGGAATCGGTCATCGACGTAATACTGAATTTATTGTTAAAGATATACCCGGCCTGGGATTGATTTTGATTAATTTCGGTTTGCAGTTGATTCACCCGGCTGGTTCCAGAAGGAGTGGAATTGATCCGGTTGATCACATTCTGAAAATCCCCCACTCCGGAAGAAACGGTCACATCCAAAAGCCCCACCTGGCTAAAACCCTGGGGAAGGTTTCTTCCAAACTGCGTGTCCGCCTGAGTTCCGCTGACCGTTTGAGGGAAAGAGGTATCGGGATGCGGATCAGTTTCTTTACGGCCCGGTAAAATCGGAGCCCGCCACGGAGTAAAATTGACCCGACTGGTCCCGGCAACGGTGGCCGTATCGGTCGCGTAAACCGGGAAAGAGATCAACATCGACAATAACGCGAAAAAAAGATTGCTTCGTCGAAAAACCCTTCTCGCAATGACACTCCGCCTGTCATTGCGAGCAAAGCGAAGCAATCTCTCTCTGCTCGGCTTGAAAAAAAAGATTGCTTCGTCGAAAAACCCTCCTCGCAATGACACTCCGCCTGTCATTGCGAGCAAAGCGAAGCAATCTAAGGTTGCTTCGCCGCTAATGCTTTTCGCAATAACACCCCGTTTGTCACTGCAATGGGTTGATCTGTTGAACTGTTGATTTGTTGAACTGTTCATTTTTTTCCTGTAAAGCAGGGGGGGACCCCCACCGGGTTCCCCCCTGCCATCCTGATCCGTTGATAAGAACCCATCTGCGGCGTTCTCGCCTTTCGGTCTCCTTCAACGTACCTACTCTGTACGCTTCAGTCGTCCTCAAGGCTGCGGCCTTGCAGCTGGGCACTTCTCAACGGCCAGGTTATTCTACGTTGAATAACTTACCCACCGATACTGATCATTGATTTTAACATTTTTTCTTCAGCAAACTGCTCCAGCATATGGCCTTCGGGTTTAATCTGAAGCGCCTGATCATATAAATCATCGAGCTCCTCATCGGAACAGTTTCTTCTTAAGGCTTCTCTGAAATTCACTTCGATATCCGAAAAGAGGCAAGGACGGAGCGAACCATCTGCCGTTAACCGTACCCGGTTACAGGTATCGCAGAAATGGTCGCTGATGGCATGAATGAATCCAACGACCCCTTTGCCGCCCGGGAGCTTGAAGTTATAGGCGGGGCCGGAGGTCCCCTCATTTCCACCCTTGTCTTCCATATTCATTTCAAGTTTGCCGAACTCGGCTTCGATCCTGGTCATCACCTCGTCCATCGGCATATATTTGGACTTCCAGTCATCGAAGTCGCCGCAGGGCATATATTCAATAAACCGGACATGAATATTCCGGTTTAAAGTCATTTTCACAAAATCGATGACTTCGTCGTCGTTACACCCTTTTTGGAGGACCATGTTTATTTTAAGAGGACTAAAACCAACCCGCTCTGCCTCTTCGATCCCTTCCCAGACTTTGCGGAAGCAGTTGCCCCGGGTCACTTCTTCAAACCGTTTGGGATTAAGCGAGTCCAGGCTGATATTCATTCTCCTCAAGCCGGCTTTATAAAGAGGTCCGGCCATGGTTTTGAGTAAAACCGCGTTGGTGGTCATGGCAAGGTCTTTTAATCCCCGTTCCCTTAAAGCGGCAACCTTGGCGATAAAATCAACGACTCCGCTCCTGACCAGAGGTTCTCCACCGGTAATTCTGATCTTTTTCAGCCCCCGAACGACGGCCCTTTCGATCAGCCGGTAAAACTCATCGAAGGACAGGATATTATCCTGCTGCATCCAGTTGACGCCATACGCCGGCATACAATAGGTACAGCGAAGATTACATCGATCGGTCACGGAGACCCGCATATAATTGACTGTTCTATTGAAGCTATCGACTAAAGGTAAAGGCTGGGACATCGGGGAAACCTCCTTCATGGGGGTATCTGTTGTTAAGTTCCGGCGTTCGGATAGGAGGACCGGATATTTAAATTTCAATTTTCTTCTTAATAAAAAGTTCTAAAAAACAATTCGCCCTTCGGGGCTTTTACTTACTTCGCCTAAAATATTGTGCAAGTTAGATACCAATCTGTTGCAAATCTGAACTACAGGGCTTTTAATTATAAGGTGTTGAATATACTATATTTTTTTTATTATTTTTCTTAATAATTTTTTATTTTTTTAGAAAAAACCTTACATATGGAACATAAATGGGAATCAAAGGAAAATTTTTACCCAAAAAAGGAGGTATTAATTTCCTCTTTTATGCCAATTTTGTTGAATTTTATATTGGCTGGTGACCCCCCAAGACCAGCGATAGACTTCGCACCCACTTATTAATCATGTCATTGCGAGCACCGAAGGGTGCGTGGCAATCTTATCGTAAAGTCTTGAGATTGCTTCACTTTGTTCGCAATGACAGCTTTCTAACTCTGTTCCCCAGGAACAGAGATTTGCAACTCCTTGTTTTGCCTGTCATCGCGAGCGCCCGCAGGGTGCGTGGCGATCTCGGTTCACGATGGCGAGATTGCTTCGCTTCGCTCGCAATGACAACTTTCTATCTCTCTTGGGTGTTCGAAAACTCTTTACATGCCGGATAAAAAGTCTTATAAATAGACCCAAGAACAGCGATAGAAAGTTGTCATTGCGAGCGAAGCGAAGCAATCTCGCCATCGTGAACCGAGATCGCCACGCACCCTGCGGGCGCTCGCGATGACAGGAAAAACAAGGAGTTACAAATCCTATCGCTGTTCTTGGGTAACCTGTTAATTTGAAAATGATGCAAACGACTTATGAGAATGGTGACGATTTTCGGGGGAGTGAAGGTCCCCGTGATGAGGGCGATCCTCATCCTCTGTTTTTGTCTGGATTCCGACCTGTCGGCTCTGGAAAGCGGAAAAGAGACTCCGTTTGTTATTCATCAAATCGTCGGCCATCCGACCCATAAAGAAGAGGTCTTCGCCATCACCAGCAATTACGGTGTTTTAAAGAGCGAAGACGCGGGTTTAACCTGGAAGACGGCGAACCATGGCCTGAGGAGTTTCACCCATCACGCCCTCGCGGTGACGTTCACGAAGCTCTATGCGGGGGGCTGGGGAGGGGGAATCTCCAAAAGCGGGGACGACGCCGAAACCTGGGTTGAAATGAATGACCGGCTGGGTAATACCGCGATTGACGCCATCGCAGTCGATCCCGGATCGCCCGATCGGCTTTACATCGCCGCCTCGACTCAGTTTTATCGGACCGCCGATTCGGGAAAGGGATGGGTTTCTTTTGGAGAAGGGCTCCCCCCTTTTCCCGATGAGATCAAATTTAAGAGTCTGGTTATTTCACCCGGCCCGCCCAAGACCCTCTGGTACGGGAACTCTCAGGGACTCTTTCAGCGCGCCATTCATGCTCCCCGGTGGAGCGCCGAGGAAAAGTTTCGAGACACGCGTGTGAGTGCCCTGGCCTACGATGAAAATAAACGGGTGCTGTGGGTCGGGACATTGGCAAAAGGCCTCTTTACGCGAGAGGACAAAAAAAAAGAATGGAATGAAATGAAAATCGAGAAGGGATTGTGGATCAACCAGATTGTCCTGGACCCGTCCGATTCCCGCGTTTTATATCTGTCGACACGCGGGAGAGGCATCTTGAAATCGACCGACGGCGGAAAATCATGGAAGCCGTCGAATAACGGATTGAACGATCAAGACATTCGCAGCCTGGCGATCCACCCGCTCAACCGATTTCTCCTCTTCGCCGGAACAACCAGCAACGGGATTTTCCGTTCGGTGGACGGCGGCGCGCAATGGTACCCGGTCAAACCGATGCCTTCCTTCACGATAACCGAAATCCTCTCGCTGTTGTCGAATTCTTCCCCGTCGACTCAGAAGCCTCCTGCAGTGCCGGAGGCCTTTCTAAAATGCAATGCCTGTCATGGATGGACCGATTCGGCGCTGAGTCGGAAACAAACCTATTGGCGGGTTCCGCCCAATCAACGGGATTGGAAATATACCGTCGGCAGGATGGCAAAGCGGGCCCGGTTGACGAAACAGGAGGAATCGGTGGTGGTCAACTTCTTGACCGCTTATAGCCATCAGCCCCCGCATGCTCAACGGACTCCGTAATATTATGATGAAAACCTTTTCAAAGATGACCGTTACTATTCGGTCGACGGTTCTCAAGGGCCCGGAATGACCGTCTCTCCGACGCCGGCGATGTCTCCGTTCAGGTCACACCAGGCCCTTTCGCGTGGATCACCCCGTTTTACCAAAGGGTTACGGCGGGGCATCGTCTTTTTCCCTTTGCTCTTGCTCTTTTTTCTGGATATTCGGATTGTTCCCGCCTTCGGCGAAATCGATGGTCGGAGCCTGATCGTCACGCGTTGCGGAAAGTGCCATGGCATCACCCTGGAAGGCCAATGCCTCTCCGGAGAATGCGAAGGAGGACGTTCGCATCCCATCACGCGACGGCCCTGGGATCTGGTGATTCCGTGGATGCGCGCAATGGGATGCGAGATGACCGATACCGAGCAAAAAAAACTGACAGAACATCTTATGCTCCATTACGGTATAAGCTATTCCATCCGGTGGGAGCGGACCGGGAATGTGCCCGGAGGGTGGAATGTGGTCGCTCTGGGCGCCTTTCGTCACCGGCTATTCGCGGGAATCGAGGGAAACGGAAGCATCTTCGAGTTCGGTGAAGATTCGACCTGGAAACCCGCTTTGACGACTTCCAATTATACGGTCTACGGGTTGATCCCTTTTCAAAACAGATTATATGGCGTGACCAATGACCCCGCGGCAGAGATATGGAGCAGTGCGGACGGGAAGAGGTGGCATTTGAGCGCGCGTTTGCCGGAGGAAAAAGGAGCAACCAGCCTCGGCGTTTACAAGGGGGTCCTCTACGCCGGAACCACGCGGGCCTCCCTTTACCGGTCATCGAACGGAACAAGCTGGACGAGGGTGAGCGACTTGATCCCGAACGCCGGGGCGGACTTCACCCATTGGGTGCGATTCATCCTCCCTTTTGACGGGGCCCTCTATGCCGGAATCGAGAAGGGGGGGCTTTATCGATCAGAGGACGGGATGACCTGGAAACGGCTCTGGCCATCCGGCGGAGACCGCCCGCAAGAAAAATATTTTCAGGGCGTGCGCGGCGCCGCCTTTTTCAATAGGGCGCTCTACGTCGGAACAACCGGCGGAGGAGAGATTTTTAAATTCGAACTGGCGGGAGGGGCGCCGACCCGCGTCTTTTCAGCCGACCCTAAAACAACACGGGGTTACATCGGATCGATGGCGGTCCTGAACAAGTTTCTCTATGCCGCTGTCGGCGGCGTAATTTTTCGGACAGGGGATGGGGATCGATGGAAAGAAGTCGGACAACTGGGCCCTTTCACCATTGAGGCGATGACGGTGTTCGACAAACACCTTTACGCCGGGACAACCCTTCCGCCAAACGCCTGGATTTACAGAACGACGGGAAATGACTCTAAAACCGATTTTGATTTGCCCGCGGGAGGGTCAAAAAAATGATTCAAAAAACGGGGGTCGTCGCTGAATGATTATGATTTTGCGGGTTCTTCTCTGGATCGTTCCGATCCTCCTCTTCCCGATTGAGATTGGAAGGGCGTTCGAACAAACCGTTCCCATGATCGGAAAAGAATTTCCCATCTCCGTCCGGGCCGGCGAAGAAGAAGAAGACCCGGTGGCCGCCTGGGATGGACATCACGCGTTGATTGTCTGGCAGTCGACCCGGAACGGTCTGCGGCGCGTCTACGGCGCTCAACTGACCCCCGCCGGGGAAAGGATTCAGAAAGAAGGTTTTCCGGTTTCCTCCTCCGCCTCTCAACAACTTTTTCCAATGCTCGCGTGGGGAGAGAAACATTATCTGGTCGTCTGGCAAGATCTTCGACGCCGTAAAAATCTTGAAATTTTCGGAAGGCTCATCGATGCGGGAGGACGGCCTCTCGATTCAGGCGACATTCCGATCGGGGTCGGCGCCGCGAACCGGAAACATCCGGTCACGGCATGGAATGGGGAAAACTTTTTGGTCGTCTGGACGGAGGAGAGCGCCGGAACGGGATGGGATATCGTCGGCGCGCGGGTGACTCCGGGCGGAAAAGTTCTCGATCCGAAAGGGATCTCGATCAGCCGTGAAAAAGGAGACCAAACCTCTCCCGCGGTGGTCTGGAACGGAAGGGATTTCGTTGTGGTCTGGATGGATGGGCGCCTTGATCAATCAAAGGATATTTATGGCGCGCGAGTCGATCGGAAGGGAAACCTCCTTGACCCGGCCGGTATCAGCGTGGCGTCGCTCCCCGGGGAACAGGGATTTCCGGCAGTCGCCTGGAACGGGAAGCATGTGATTGTTGTCTGGGTCGATCGGAGGGACGGCGCGCAATATACCCTCTACGGCGCCCGGATCGATTCGAAAGGGAAGGCGCTGGAGCCAAACGGGGCGCCGCTCTCCACAACCCCTCGTTTCCATATGTTTCCGGACATCGCCTGCCGGAACAAAGAGTGCCTGGTAATCTGGGAAGAGGAGAACGGGTCTAAAGAGAAAATGACCGGAATCCAGGATGTCGTCCGCGACATCAACGGCATTCGTCTGAAAGATTCTGAAAAGGCATTTTCCAGCCGGGCGGCTGAGCCTCTATACCCCCGAACGACCTTTGTCTCCCGGTCGTTCGGAAACCATTTCGCGAAAGTCTCCACGGATGGGCGGCGCTTTCTTCTCGTCTGGAAGGATTACCGGTCCGGACTCGCCGCCAGCCTGGGTCGATGGATTGAATTTCCTCCATGACCCTCGTCTCCGCTCACCAGCAACAACCGCTTTGCCTCGCCATGTCCGCGCTCTTTCTCCTTTCTACGGCGTCGTTCGCCGGGGAGCCGCTGATGATCAATCAGATCCTCATCGATCCGAATGAGCCCGCGATCCTCTACGCCGCGGCCCGGCCTCAAGGGGTGCTCAAGAGCGCCGATCGCGGAAAGAGCTGGTCGCCGGCGCGGAACGGCCTCAAAAACACCAGCGCCTATCACCTGGCTCTTGATCCGGCAAACGCTAAAACCTTGTATCTGGGGACGTTCGGCGGGGGAGTCTTCAAAAGCGCCGACGGAGGAGAACATTGGGTTGAAATCAACGATGGATTGGGCAACACCAATATCCACGCCCTGGCCGTCGATCCAAATAATCCAAAACGAGTGGTCGTCGGGACCTCAACCGGCGATCTCTTCCAAAGCCTGGATGGCGGAATCCATTGGTCGGCCTATGGGGAGGGGCTTCCTTCCCTTGAAGGCGAGGTAATCGCGACCCTCCTCTTCGAGACGGCGCCGCCGTCTCGTCTCTTCCTCGGCCAGGAACTCCTTTACGCGCGCGGCGCGGCCGGTCCGTGGGCGCCTCTGGGAGAAGGGCTGAAGAAAGAGGTGATCACGACGCTGGCGTTCGACCGCGAGCATCAGATTCTCTACGCCGGAACCCTTCATGCCGGTCCCTTCCTCTCGCGCGACCGGGGGAGAAGCTGGATTCCTGTCGAGGGACCTTTCAACAGAGCGTGGGTCAACACCATCGCGGTCAGCCGGAAGAAACCCCGCGAGATATACGTCAGCGCCTTTGGAAAAGGATTTTTTAAGAGCCTCGATCAGGGAGCGACCTGGATAAGAATGTCGGGCGGCCTGCCTTTAGACGACGATATCATGAGCGTTGCGATTGATCCGGAGGATCCCGACCGGCTTTACGCCGGAACCCACAATAAAGGAATCTTTATTTCACGGGACGGAGGAACGACCTGGATCGCTCCGGAGATTACGCGGGAACCGGTTTCATCGATCATCAACTCGCTGGTGCCGGATGAGGCGCCGACTCCGGACAGAGCGCCGGTCATTCCCGCCCCCTTCGTCAAGTGCACAAAGTGCCACGGCTGGACCGATCTTTTTTTAACCCGGAAGAAAACGTTCTGGCGGGTGCCTCCCAATCGCAGGGATTGGCGGCCAACGGTCAAAAGGATGAGCCGGGGGGCCGGGCTGACCCCGGCGGAAACAGAAGAGATTATCTCTTTTTTAAACACTTACAGCCAGAGGAAACCGCCTTAAAAACAGTCCCACCGTTGGAAAAACCATTACCCCTAGAACAGAGTTAGAAAGCTGTCATTGCGAACAAAGTGAAGCAATCTCAAGACTTTACGATAAGATTGCCACGCACCCTTCGGTGCTCGCAATGACATGATTAATAAGTGGGTGCGAAGTCTATCGCTGGTCTTGGGATTACGGGACACGGGTTTCCGTAAAGCGTTCAAGAAATCTCGTGATCTCTTCCTCTTCTTCCGGACGGATATCGGTCCCGCCGGTCATGCGCGCGACGGTTTGTTTCCAGTCCCTTCGGTTCGCCGCTACGCGCCACGGGGTTGCCTTTTGATTCAGATTGAGATCGGTCCAGCCGTGGCAATGATTGCACTTTCGGAACGAAGCCGGCGCCGCGATGTCCGGTTTTTCCCTGTTCGCCTGGGCGTTGAGAAACTCCAACTGACGGCTTAAATCAAGAAAGGGAAGACCGCTTTGGTGTCGCCACGACGTTCCACCGTTGATCGACTTGAAAATCCCCGCCCCGTGTGTTCCGGCGAAGAGAATCTCCGGGCGTCTCGGGTCGATCGCCAGCGCCCGGACATCTTGATCGGTAAGTCCGCGATTGACGACCCTCCATGACTTTCCCCCGTCCCGGCTTTTAAAAATTCCCGATACGCTGGCAGCCGCGTAGATTACCCCGGCGTCAGAGGGATGGATCGCGATGGCCCGTATCCACGCCTTTTCCAGGCCTATTCCGGTTCGAACCCAGCTTTTTCCCTGATCATCGCTGACGAATAATCCGCCGCCGAGCGTCCCCGCGTAAAGCAAATCAGGTTTTGATCGAGCCGTCAGGACCGTGATTTTTATTCCCCGGAGCGGTTTCACCGCTCTCCAGCCGGAAATGCCGATGGTTTTCTGAAAAAGACCCGATTCCGATCCCATCCACAGAGAGCCCGGATCAGACCCTCCAATGATCAGGCTTTGAAACTGCGGACCGTTCCAGAACGCCAGTCCCCCGGTCATGGACCGCCACACGGTCTCCTCGGCCCGGCGTTCGTAGAGGTCGGTCGATGTTCCGATGGTGATCGTCTCCGACCGCCCTTTTGAATCGGCCTGCAGCAGAATGACGCCAATCGCCGTGTTCCCCAGCCCGGCATTGACTTCCCGCCATGATTCCCCTCCATCCTCGCTTTGATAAAAACCGGAACCCCAGGCCGCTGCGTAAATTCGACGGGGCGTGATCAGGGAGATTTTGACATCATACACGAGATCATCCATGATTCCGGTGTTGATGAAACGCCAATGGCCTCCTCCATCGACGCTTTTAATCAGCCCTTGATTATCGGTGGCGGCATAAAGGGTTTCAGAGGCCGCCGGGTCAATAGCGATGGCACGGATAAAATGAAAGGGCCGCTCGCCGGGGAAGGCAGAAGGAGAGTAAATCGAGAGAAGAATCAGGGGGATCAGGACGACCGGTATGGGCCAGCGGAATAGATGAGAAGTCCGGTCAGGGATTCCCGGTGTAGAAAGTTCATGGCGCATTGCCATAGGCGCCGCTATAGGCGTTGAGAAAGTTGGTGATGATCTCTTCTTCGTTGTCGGTCAGCCCGGCGCCTCTTCTCATCCGCTTCACGGTCAAGCTCCAATCCCGCCTGTTCGGAGTTACCAGCCAGAAGCCGTTTACGGTGTTGAGAAAGGGATCGGTCCAACCGTGACACTTGTTGCATTTGGCGAACGCGGCGGGGGGAGAAAGATCGGGTTTCTTTCGATTCGGATCCGGGGTGGTTAATTGCGCGATGATCGCTTTTCCCTCCAGCATCGGAATATTGTCAAGATGGGTCCATGTCGCGGCGCCGTCCGTCGACTTAAAAATGCCTTCTCCATGCGCGCCGGCGTAGAGGATATTGGGGTTGGAGGGATCGAGAACCAACGCCCTCAGGTCGGTCGCGTCCAACCCTTTATTCGACTCCTTCCAGGTTTGGCCCCCGTCCAGACTGACCAAAACCCCGCGAAATGAGGTGGCAAGATAGAGCCGCTTCGGATTGCCTGGATCGAACCGGATCACGCGGATCCAATCGCGCTCAATCCCCTTTCCCACCTCTTTCCAATGGACGCCGAAGTCGTCGCTGGCAAAGAGCCCCCCCCCTTTTAAGGTCTGACTGTTTCGAAAGATGGCGGCGTAGATCCGTTTTCCGCCTGGATCAACCGCCAGGGCGCTGACCATCTTTTCTTCCAGCTCTTTCGAGGCCAATCTCCATAAGGGATCGTCCTCAGCCCGGGTGTAGAGGCCATGTTTGGAGGCGAGGAAAAATTTATCGGGCGCTTTGGCCCCGCCCGGGCCAGGCTTTCCCGGGATGATCAGAATATTCTGAAATTCCTGGCTGGTGGTAAAGGTGTCCCCCTGGTTCCATGCCTCCCAGCTTTTTCCGCCGTCCGGGCTTTTGTAAACCCCGGTGGCGGAAACGACATAAATTTTATCGGGATCGTTGGGGTGGAGAAACATCTGGCCGATATCGGTGTCCTGGAATCCATCATTCCTCTCGACCCAATGATTTCCCCCGTCGACGCTCTTATAGAGGCCTCCGCCTCCCGCGCCGAGATAAATCGTGTTGAGATCCCTGGGATGGACCGCAAAGTGATAGAGGGAGTAGCTCTTGATCCCATTATTGATCAGGGACCAATGCTGACCGCTGTCCGTGCTTTTGAGAAGGCCGATACTGTAGGTGGTGACGGCGTAGACGATCCTGGGATCGAGCGGATGAATGACAATCTGGGTGACGAAGAGGTTATTCCGCCCGGCGGCGTGAGAGGAGAGCGGCGCTAAAGAAATGACGAGGGCAAGCCAGATCAGGCAGGCCCTCACGTTGATCCGCGTACAGGTCACTCTATTGCACGACAAACCCGCCGGTCAAGGTGACCGACAGACCTCCCACAGACGCCGGGTTGGTTACCGTCACGTTGTATGTCCCGACGGGAAGCGACATATTGGGCCACCAGAAGTAGAGCGCTCCGCTATTGTAATAGGTATAGCGCAGGGTGGCGTTAGCCGTTCCCGACGACGTCACGGTCGACCCGGTAAGGGAACCGACCGTAATCGTTGCTCCGGTGACGAAATTTGTGCCGTTAATGAGGATAGCCCGGCTGGTCGTGACCCCATACGAAACGGTCGCGGGGTTCAAGCTTGTAATCGTCGGCTGGGGGGCCGCGACGGTAAACCCGTTGGTCAGGGTAACCGACAAACCTCCCTGCGAGGCCGGGTTGGTTACCGTTACGTTATAAGTCCCGATCGGAAGCGAGGTATTGGGCCACCAGAAGTAAAGAATACTACTGCTGTTGTAGCTGTAGGGCACGCTCGCGGTCGCTGTTGCCGACGTAACGGTTGTCCCGCTGAGGGTTCCGACCGTGATCGTTGCCCCCGACACGAAATTCGTGCCGTTGATGGCAATGGCCCGGCTGGCGGTCACCCCATACGAAACGGTCGCGGGGTTCAAGCTTGTAATCGTCGGCTGGGGGCCCGCAACGGTGAAGCCGTTGGTCAGGGTAACCGACAAGCCTCCCGCCGAGGCCGGGTTGGTCACCGTTACGTTGTAAGTCCCGATCGGAAGCGATGTATTGGGCCACCAGAAGTAAAGAAGACCACTGCTGTAGTAAGTGTACGGGTTGCTGCTGTTGGCTTTTACCGTCGACGTGATCGTCGTACCGGTAAGGGTACCCACCGTAATCGTCGCACCGGTGACGAAATTCGAGCCGTTGATGGCGATCGCCTGGCTGGCCGTAACCCCGCCAGACAAGACGGTGGCGGGAGTAAGATTTGTGATCGTCGGCTGGGGAATCTGGACTGAGAACCCGCCGGTCAGGGTGGCTGACAATCCTCCCACGGAAGCCGGATTGGTCACCGTCACGTCGTATGTTCCGGCGGCCAGCGAGGTATTGGGCCACCAGAAGTAGAGCTTTCCATTACTATTGTAACTGTAAGGAGAGCTGGCCGTGGCGATCGTCGACGTCACAGTCGTCCCGGTGAGGGTGCCGACGGTAATGGTCGCCCCGGAAACAAAATTTGTGCCGTTAATCGCAATCGCCTGGCTGGCGGTGATTCCACTAATAACGGTCGCCGGACTCACACTCGTAATGGTCGGCTGGGGAGGTATTGACGAAGAGACTGTGAAGCCTCCGGTCAAGGTGACCGACAGGCCTCCCACGGACGCCGGATTGGTCACCGTCACGTTGTACGTCCCGACGGGAAGGGACGTATTGGGCCACCAGAAGTAAAGCCCCCCGCTATTGTAATAAGTATATGGATTTGTGCTGTTAGCTGTTCCCGACGAGGTAATCGTCGTCCCGGTGAGGGTCCCGACCGTAATCGTCGCACCGGATACGAAATTCGTCCCGTTAATGAGGATGGCCTGACTGGCGGTAGTCCCATACGAAACGGTCGCGGGCGTGAGGCTTGTAATCGCCGGCTGAGGCGTCTCAACGGTAAACCCGCCGGTCAGGGTGACCGACAAACCTCCATAGGAAGCCGGATTGGTCACCGTCACATTGTACGTCCCGGCGGGAAGCGAGGTGTTGGGCCACCAGAAATAGAGCTTCCCACTGCTGTTGTAACTGTAAGGAAAGGCGGCGGTGGCGATCGTCGACGTAAAAGTTGTCCCGGTGAGAGTGCCGACGGTGATCGTGGCCCCGGAAACGAAATTCGCGCCGTTGATAGCAATGGCCTGGTTGGCGGTGCTCCCATATGCGACGGTCGCGGGACTGACACTCGTGATCGCCGGCTGTGGGGCCGCTACGGTAAACCCGCCGGTCAGACTTGCCGACAATCCACCCGTCACCGAGGGGTTGGCAACGGTCACCGTATACGAACCAACGGGGAGCGCCGTATTGGGCCACCAGAAGTAGAGCTTTCCACCGCTGGAGTAACTGTAGGGTACGTTGGCGCTGGCTATTGGCGACGTCACAGTCGTTCCGGTGAGGGTTCCGACCGTGATCGTCGATCCGGCGACGAAATTTGTCCCGTTGATGACGATCGCCTGGCTCACGGCGGTTCCATACGATAGGGTTGCGGGACTGACACTCGTGATCGTCGGCTGGGGAGGTGTCCCATAAACAGTGAGGGCGTTATGAACCGTCGCGCCTCCCGCGCAGGCGTCATGATCGGCCACGCTGACATCGTAGGTTCCCGCGGGCAATTCGGTCCCGGACCAGTAGAATCCTATGGTGTTCCCGTTAATCAAAACAAACGGGGTCGCGGCGGACGGCGCTGATCCGGCAACCACTGTTCCCGTGAGACTTCCCAGAGGGGTCGGACCGATTGTGACGGTCGCTCCCGCGGCAAAGGCAGTAGCGGTTCCGCCATAAGAGTTAGGGACGCCTCCAACGATATAAATCGTTCCGGCGCTTCCATAGGCCACCGGACTGCTCGTGGTGTAATTCAGCTTAAGAATGCGGGGGGAGATGGTTATGGGAGGGCTTACGCCAGTTTCCAACCCCAGGGTCGCCACCACCGTGTGGACTCCAGCGGTCACGCCCGAAGGGAGGGTCGCGATCACCGTGGTGGAGTCGGCGGAAGTCGACTTCACCGACAGCGTCGTCCCATCCTCCAAATGGAAGTAGGTCAGACCGTCAAAGAGATTCGTGCCGATAATCGTTAGATCGAGCGGTAGAGCCTGACACTGTATGGAGGGAAGGCCGGTCACTGCCGCGGAGGTAATGGTCGGAACAGGACCGGTGGAAACGCTGAGCGACAGGGTAGTGACCGGGGGGGTGGCAAAACCGCCGGTTCCGTCCCCCTTAAAAATTAACACATGCCCGGCTGTCCCGACGGTGGCAACCGCGAGGTCGAGTTTGCCGTCATTATCAAAATCTCCGGTCACAACCGAGGTCGGCGGATCGACCAGGGGGATCGTTGTCACCGGCGTCGACTGGAAAGCCGGGTTAGCGGAAGTTGCCGTTCCGGTCCCTAAAAAGATGGCGACATTCTGTCCGGTTCCCGTCGCGCCGAAATTGGCGACGGCAAGATCATCTCTTCCATCCCCGTTGAAATCCCCTTTGACCCCCCCGGAGGTGATGGAGAGCGGCGAGGTTCCCACGTTGGCGAGGGGCGGTCCCGGAGTAAACCCGTTTGCTCCGTTCCCTAAATAAGCGATGACCTGATTCTTTCCGCTTACGCTCACCGCGAGATCCAGATTGGTGTCGGCGCTGTAATTACCAACCGCCAATGAAATGATGGTTCCGACGGTACCGCCTCCTCCACCGCCCCCGCCGGGCGAAGTTAGAAAGCTTTGGGCCGCGGAGTAGGTTGCCGTCGCCCCCCCGCTTTCGGCCGACCGGTGGACGAAATAATATTTGGTAAGGCCGGCGGTCAGGCCCTTTAATACAACCGCATGGCTCGTGACGAGTGTGGCATTCGTGGCGTCGTAGTTTGGATCGGAGGCCGTGCAGGTATCCCCCGTTAATGAAGTCGCGCTGGTCCCGTAGGCAACGCAAGTGGTGGCGGGGACTTCGGTCGTCCAATTAATGGTGGCGCTGTCGCCGGCGATTCCCGAAACGGTCGGACTGCTGATGATCGGTCCCAGACAGGAGGGACAATAATTCGTATTTAAATAGGCCGAAAGCTTGGCCGAATCGGCGACGGCGCCCTTGAGAATCATTTGATCAATGATAAACGTCCAATCCGTGACCCGGGGATCGAGGATATGCCGTTGAGCGCTTGCGCTGAGGTTAATATAGCGATCTGTCGTCGCGACGCCTCCGCTGCGGTTTCCTCCAGCGATCTGCATACTGTGGCATTGGGTGCAGCCGTCCAGGGTTTTGTCTTCGGAACAAGGGACGGTCGCCCCGGCAGTATCGCACGAAGCGGCTTTGGCCGTTGAGGGGGCCAGAGCGGTGAACGCCGCCATCCCGACGAAGAGTAAGAAACCCAGGACCACTGTTTTTTTCCACGCGACCACCGATTGCCTCGCCATTTTCAGATCTCCATTTTCTAAAATCTCTATAAAATAATGGTATCCAATCTTTTACAATTTCCAGATCTCCCTAATTACTTTTTTGCATAACCGATAGCACATCTTTTATAACTGAAGACCAGCGATAGACTTCGCACCCACTTATTAATCATGTCATTGCGAGCACCGAAGGGTGCGTGGCAATCTTATCGTAAAGTCTTGAGATTGCTTCACTTTGTTCGCAATGACAGCTTTCTAACTCTGTTCTTGGGTCAAGAAAAAAGTAAGACCCTAAAAGATAGAAAGTTGTCATTGCGAGCGAAGCGAAGCAATCTCGCCATCGTGAACCGAGATCGCCACGCACCCTACGGGTGCTCGCGATGACAGGCAAAACAAGGAGTTGCAAATCCTATATCTATGTTCCTGGGTAAGAAAAGAAGTAACTCTTCAGTCAAGGGTTCTCAAGGGCCTGGAATGACCGTCTCTCCGACGCCGACGAAGTTATCCTCATTTCTGGACTTTACATTATGGCGGGATCAACAAACTTCGCCGAAGTCTCCTTTCAGGTCACACCAGGCCCTTTCGTGTGTATCGCCCCGTTTCACTGAAGGGTTACGGAAGGGTTACAAAAAGAAAAACTCTGTTTTCTAGAAATGAAACTGGATATAAAACGTGACGTCAAAGCCATCCAGGTCAAGGGCGAGGTCCTGAGGGGTCCCCTGCAGAACATCGGCGGCCCCTATGGTGGTCACCGGAACATAGGTAATGGAATCTCCCGGGACAGGAGTTTTGGCCGGCTCCGGAATGTGGATGGTGGGATCGGGAGGGAGGGAATCAGGAGGGGCGGGGGGCGGCTCCGCAAAGCCGCTGGCAAAAAACCGGGTGACCTTGAGTGTCGAGATTTTGCCGACGACGTAATTGACATTAGCCCCGACGGAGAGCCATTTTTGAAAATAGTATTCCCCCCCCGCCCCGAAGCGGGTGGTAAACCCATACCCCGAAGCCTCCGTCACGCTGACGGAATCAAAGCTGAGGTTGTTGTTGGTGATCACCCTTTCAAGGGCATCCATCGTAAAGTCAGCATGTGAAATCCCGATAATTCCGATGTTAAAATAAACCTTTTTAACCCCCGGCTCATTGAATAAATGATACCTTAATCCCCACCAGAGCTGTTTAATGGTGACATGGTAACGGGCATCCCGCGGGACGATGCTGGGAGGCTGGTTAGACCGGGTGAAGATGGTCGCTGAATCTTCCGCGCGGGATTCCCCCGCCCATTGGGAACCGGCAATGGAAAACGAATATTTTGGATTGATCTCCAGGTTAACCTCGATTCCGACTTCTGCCAGACCGAAAATATCTGGAGCGACAATATTTCTTCTGGTACTTGGAAAATCCGGGTTCCCGGGAAGAAGGAAATTGGGATCTTGAAGAATCCCAATACGGTTATCGGAGAGTATGTGATTTAACGTTTCCAGCGACGGGTGATAAAGGCCCACCAGAAGGCCGACGCTCCATTTGCTCCACTCCAGCGGTTTTAAGGGGAAATCTTCCAGCGGAGGGAGGGTCGCCTGCGCCGGAGAGGTCGTCGCGTAACCCAATGAAGTAGGAGAAAAAGCGGGTGTTGTGGAAAAAGAGGGGCCCGCGGTTCCTTTTTCCGCAGGGGTCGAAGAAAAAGCAGGAGTCGATCCTTCTGAGCCCGGAGCAGAGAAAAAGCCGGGTGTAGCGGCAAAAGGAGGAGAGGTGGAAGAGTTTTCAAAAGTTGTAGAAAAGGCTGGCGTCTCAGGAACAGAGGGAGCAAATTGTCCTAAAACGGGCTGATTGGAAAACGTTAGTACAATGAAACTCCAAAATATGAAGAAAAAAAAATTCACAAAGACCCTACATGATCTTTAATCTGAAAGAACAAACGCATGAATCCCGTTACGCCTACATCATTTTTGCGGGGCCGAAAATGAATTTAGGGCGAAGCCAGGCCATCAGAGCGGGAATCAGCGAAATGGCGCCTAAGGAACTTGTTAACATCGCCAGCGGAACTAAAATCCCTTCGGCATGCAAATAATAGCCGGGAAATATCAAGGTGGCACACCCGGCTGAAATGGCAAAGGCGACGTACAGGATCGATTTTCCGGCAGTACTCATGGTTTTTGAGATTGCCGATTCCAAAGGGGCTTGCGTCGCCCCCCCCACCGGCAAAGCCGGATGGAGCCCCCCCCTCTCGCTCGCTTTGCTCGCTGGATCTATATCTGAAAACTTCTTAAACTCTTCTTTAAGGCGGAAAATGAAATAAATCGCATAGTCCGCCCCCAAACCCACCGACATGGCTGAAATGGTCGCCGTTCCAATTCCAAGGGTGAGGCCTGAGAAACCCATAATGCCAAAGTTAATAAATACCGCTAACAGCACCGGGATGAGGACCAGGAGCCCCCCTAACAATGAACGAAAAACCAGAGAGGCGATGACAAAGGTTAAACCGCTGACCTGAAGGATATTTTGAACTTTTCCCTTCACCATGGTTTCGTTGAGCGCGACGGTCACGGGAGAGCTTCCCGCCACCCCGACCGAAATATCGGAGTCAAAATGACCTGGTTTATACGCTTCGACCTCTTTAATGAGCCGCTCCGCCAGATCGGTGCTGTCTGTTTTTAAAAAAGTCCAGATGACCGCCTGCTGGTAATCGTAATTGACCAAACGGTTAAAGTCCGCCGGGTTTCCGGAGATCGAATAGAGAAAAAGGTATTCCGCCGCGGCTTGGCGGGATTCCGGTATTTTCTCCCAGACCGGGTCTCCCCCATGAATCGACCGGTTCATCTTTTTTAAATAATCGACGTAAGATTGGGTTTTTCCAACCCCCGGAATCGATTCAAGAAGGCGCTGAAGCCCCTCGATGCCCGCCATAATGCCGGGGTCTTTTAACCGGTCGGCTTTTTTGCCGTCGATCAAAATATAAAAGGTAGAGGTGCCGCCAAACGCCTGGTTGATGGCCCGGTCGCTTTGACGGAGTTCTGTTTTTTCAAAAAACTGATTTTTGAGGCTGTTGTTGACCCTGACCTGGGAGGCCCCCACCAAGCTGATGACTAAAAATAAGACCCCGGCCAGAAGAATCTTGAATTTTTGCCTGGGTATCGCGGCACCCCATGACGCCAAAACCCGGTCCAGGGACGAGGGAGTTTCACGCGCGGCTTTGACTCCTGGTTTAATCATGATCCTAAAAGCCGGAATAAAACTCAGCTCCAAAACCACGGCCGATAAAATGCCAAAGGCGGTTAACAGCCCAAAGGCCTGAAAGGTTTTTAAATGAAAGGTCACCAGAGAGGCAAAACTGGCCGAGGCGACCAGGCCGGCAGTCAGCATGATGGGGGCCATTTTTAAAGTCGATTCTCTTACCGCCTCCCGGTGGTTTTGAGAAACGGCATATTCCTCATAGTACCGTTTTAAGATCTGGATCGAATGGCCCGCGGCAATCGCGACAATCAGAAGCGGGGTTAGGGTTTTCGTAAAGGGGTCGAGGGGAATCCCCAGAAGGCCGACAAGGCCAAGCGCCCAAACAACGCTTAATAAGGCTGTCAGGATCGGAATAACCATCCCCTGGAGGCTTTTAAAGGAGAGGAAAAGAACCCCCATGATGATGACAAAAGCAATTGGAAAAACAATGCCATTCATGACGTTGGTATCGGCTTCAAGAAAGGAGAGCGCCACCGGAAGGCCTCCAAGGTAAACCTCTGTGTTGCCGTCTTTTTCCAGATCGATAATCGAATGCAGTTTCTTGTAAATGGTCGAATCGCTGGTCCAGTAGGGGTTATCTCCTCCAATGGGCCAGGGACTGCTTCCATAGATCAGTCTGTTCACCATGCCGAATAAAACGTCGTAAGTCGTACCGCCCTTGGCCGTCGGGGAAGATGCCCCTTTTTTGTCGCCGTTCCACCATTTATTAGGGGCTTGCGTCGCCCCCCCCACCGGCGAAGCCGGCTGGAGCCCCCCCCTCTCGCTCGCTTTGCTCGCTGGATCTCCTTCGATGCCCCCGGACCCCGGCTCGCCCCCAGGCGAAACCGGCTGGAGGTTTTTTTTATCCGGGGTCCCGTCGGGGTTCCACCAGGGGTTTCCTCCGGCCGTCGAACCCGGCTTCGAACCGGAGCCTGTTGGAGATAAAACCCCCGACCGGAAATCGGTAATAATCGCCGCCGATTTCCCATCTTCCGAAACCAGGCTTTTAACATAAAGGTCGTTGGAATAAAGGTTTTTCTTAAGCTCTTCCAAACCTTCTTTGGTCGCCGGGACCTCGCTCATCATCGGGCGGATATCCATCCCTCCCGCAGAGGCGTTGATAAATTTTATTTTGCGGTCGGCGATCGAAACAACGTTTTCCTCTAAAATTCCGGGAACCTTTTTAACCGCCTCGGTAATCCGCTTGATTTTGGCGAGCGTGACGGGATTAAAAATATCCCCCTCTTTCACCGAAACGCCGATAACCACCACACGGCTTCCGCCAAAGGTCTTCTCGATCTGATTATTGAGCTGAACAAAAGGGTGATCCTGGGGAAGGATCCTCTTGGGGTCGAGAATCATAAAAAGGTTGTGAAGCTGGAAGGCAAAGAAAAGGGTAATCAACGTCACGATAAAGATGACCCGATAAGGGTGATCGACTAACCAGTTCACATATTTTTTAATCATTTAATTTTTAAAAACCTCCTAAATAGGCTGTTAAAAAACCCCGGCAATGTCATTGCGAGAAGCGATTTTAGCGACAAAGCAATCTAAACATGAGATTGTTTCCAAGACCAGCGATAGACTTCGCACCCACTTATTAATCATGTCATTGCGAGCACCGAAGGGTGCGTGGCAATCTTATCGTAAAGTCTTGAGATTGCTTCACTTTGTTCGCAATGACAGCTTTCTAACTCTGTTCTTGGGAAAAGACGCAATGACAACAAAAAGAGTTTTTCAACATCATGCTTAACACATAGGGCGTAAGCTCATCCCTCACGTTTTTTTTCGTTTCCCATAAGTATTTTGACGCGATCAACCAGTTTGAGAATCATGTGAGGAATCGGTTCTTTCTCCACACCAATCAGATCGGTATTTTCAAACCCGAGGGGAAGAAGGACCTTTTTGACCTTACTGCTGGAAATCGCGTTAGCCATATTAAACGTCAACTCGCCCATCATCGAGTTGCCCAGAACAATAGAAAGCGTTCCGATAATGAGATGGACGTTTCCTATGGAATGAATAATGGCGTTTTCTCCGGAGGCTCCCTTATTGGCCCCGGCCCTCATCATGGACGCAGTCGCGATGGCATTGGTTCCCAGAGCTATAATTTCGGTCTCTTCAGGGAGGTAGTCGCGGAGTTTCTTAATCACTTCACTCCCGATCCCTCCCCCCTGTCCATCGATCACCGCGATCACCATAATACCTCTTTTACTAATACAAACGCATTAAACCCAAGACCAGCGATAGACTTCGCACCCACTTATTAATCATGTCATTGCGAACACCGAAGGGTGCGTGGCAATCTTATCGTAAAGTCTTGAGATTGCTTCACTTTGTTCGCAATGACAGTAGGGGCAGGCCCCTGTGCCCCTGCCCAGGGCAACCACGGGGGGTTGCCCCTACAAGAAATATGTCACACCATTCTCTAAAAGCTATACTTCACTTCCGCATATAGTCTATCATGATCTTTAAAAAAACCAATAAAACGAAATTCAGAGTTCAAATCGGTTCGTCTTTCCCCCGAAAAAAAATCCCCTCCGAAAGAAAACTTAATCAAATCGGTCCATTTATAATCGATCCTGGGCCGGATCAGAGCCTCATTGTGATTAAAAAAGTAAAGGACGGAAAATTGCGCGATCACACGGCTGTTGAGCATCTCTTTACGGATAAAGAAGCTTCCTCCGCTTTCGACCTGGTCGGTCAGCATGGTCGGATCATAATGCGGAATCAGGGTTTGAGAATATTGAAACGTGATGTCCGAATCCAGCCAGTTGATATCCATGCTGAGGCCGTATTTAAAATAATCCTGGCCGATTTCGCCGAACGTGTCCGCAGAATCGAGAACCCCGTTTCCGTTCGTATCGACTCCGGTTTCAAAGTATTTTCCATGGACGTAAGCCGCTTCAACCCCCGCAACGGCCCCGGAAATGTTTTTGGTGGTTGAGAATCCCAGCGTATGCAGCCGGGTATACCGGGGCTTAAAGGTTAACGTCGCTTCGTTTCCAAACGCGCCGCGGAAAGCGGCCGGGAAGTCGTCCCACGCATAAAAATAGCTGACACTGGAGTCCCATCCCGTAATGTTGTCGGAGAGCCGCACCCCCCATTCCCAGTTCATCGGGCTATTGGTCGGCGTTTCAGTTCCCGGGGGAATCTGAAATTCCTCCCATTCCGTGCCCGGCCGGGCAGGCTTATGAAACGTTAAATCCGGAATGAACAGGGTTTCAAGATTCATGTCGCGGATATAGAAATTCCCTTTTACCATCCAGAGCGGAATGTACCGGTCTCCGACGTCCCTTAAAATGAATTCCCCAAAATCCAGAGGATTGATTTCATCCGTAATCCGGAACCCTTCAATCAAACCCCATCGGACGATCTGCTTTCCGATTCTTAAATCGACGAATTCGCTGTTCGAGTCAAGATAAAGTTCCCGAAGCTCCGCATCGGTTCTCCCGGGACCAAAACCGGCGATTTCCGCCGGAGTCCGCTTGAATTCGGGCCGAAGCGGGTTAACGTCATAAAAACTTTCAAAATCATAGATGGAATTATAGGTGACTCTTCCGATGGAAATAAGACGGGCCTTCTCGGAAATAAAAGCGTGTAATTCGAGTTGAAACAAATTAAGAAATTTTGAAAATGCCGCATTTTGGGGATAACGATAGGCCACCTCAGCTTTATAATATCCCATGACCTCGGCGCCCGGATAATGAGGAAAGGTTTCGCCAAAAGCCTTTTGCGCTCCACCTGAAAGCTGGAATATTAAGCTAAAAACGAAAGAAATTAAAAAGAGGAAGGAGATGGGTAGTCCTTTCGTCTCTTATTGTCTGATCCCGGTTTTTAAAGTTCTTTCTGTGAAAATATCATTGGAAAGGCCCGGGTTGATCTTTAAGTCCGAAATCTCAAAAATGGTCTTATGCCCGGTTTGAACATTAATCACCGTTGAGAGTTTCCAGGCTTTATGTTTTGAAATTTCCTGCCATTCTATCGTCTGCGTTTTCAGGAGATCCCCTTTACGGTCATAATATTCGGTCTTCATGGTTCTGAAATCCTTCTGGGTAATCCAATGGACCTTCTTGCTGTAAACCCCTTCTTTTTCTTTAGAGACCGATTCGACGACATAACAGGTCTCATCGCCGCAGGCCTCTTCTCTTAGTAATTTGTGATCATCTTCCTCCAGCCTCCGTTGCCCCATGTCGCCGAAGGTCAGATCCGATCCCATAAAGGCGTCATCCTGGCCGCGCGAGGAGACATGGCGAGTCTGCCGAAGCGATGGGAGATAAAGCCACAGGTCGTCGGTTTTTCCCGCCGTTGAATAGTTCCAGATTAAAAACCCGGTCCCTTTCGCGTCAGGAGGCCAGTCGGTAAAAAAGAGGGTCTTGGTCGCCATTCCTTCTTTTCCCGCGAAATTTTTCCAATATCTTTTGGTGACAATCTTCTTTTCGTCTCCCTCTTTGGTGAAAAGACGAAGCGTGACGGTGTTGATCTGGTCATTCGCGAGGTAGGCCTCGTTTTTTTTCTTCATGACTTCAAGGCCGTCCATTATAGGGGCTGGCGTCACCGCTTCCGCCAGAACAAAATTTACCAAAAGCATGAGTGTTGCTGCAGACCAAAAAAATAATTTCATTCAGACTCCTGTCTATCTCAAAAGATTAAAACAAACATATTTAGTCGCGTTGCCTGTCATTGCGAGCGCCAGCGAAGCAATCTATAACATGAGATTGCTTCGTCGAAAAAACCTCCTCGCAATGACACTTCATTGATTACGTTTGCCATCGTTTTTTCATGGGTTTATTTAATGCCCGTCAAAACCGTAAAAGGACTCGGCTCCCGCAAATCAACGCGGGCAACCCTGGTGAAGCCGACTTCTTTCATCCATTGAGCCACTTCTTTCTCAGAATGAGCCGCTCCGCCCGGCGTATGGAGAAGCTGGTTGACGCCGATCAGCGCTGACAAAACAGGGCCTGTTTTATTGGGGTTCAGCATCTGGTCCTGGGCAATCAACAATCCTCCCTTTTCCATGGAATAATAGGCTTTTCTCATGATGGTTTTCACCATTTCAGGTGATTCCTGATTGAGCATCGAAGATAAAAGGACCACATCGTTCCCTTCGCCGAATTCATCTCTAAAATAATCGCCTTCACGGGTTGCCACCCGATCGGATATTTTATAACTTTCAATGATCTCCCGCGTAATTTTTAATGTTTGAGGCGTGTCAAAGACAATTCCTTTTAAATTCTTATTGGCCTTGCACATCATGATGGTGAAAATACCCGGACCGCCGGCAACATCGAAAAACTGTTTTTTCCCCTTCAGAGAAATTGTTTTCGCCAGCAACTGGGCCTGAGCCAGACCCCGGTAATGCATTCCCATAATATAGGCCCGTGTGGATTCATCCCCCTGTTCATGCGGTTTCTCAACAACGGGTTTTCCCGTCAGCACGGCGTCATAGAGTCTGCCCCATGTCGGGTACCACTCCTCAAACATCAACGGGATCCCGCCCTGATATTGCGGACTTGTTTTCACAAGAAACGTTTTAGAGAGCGGCGTATTTTTATATTTACCTGTTGAACTTCGATCCAAAAGACCCAGCGCGACACACGCAATCAACAGAATGTCGAGACCCCGCATGTCAACCTGACATTCTTCGGCAAGGTCATCCGCGGTTCGCGACTGCGATCCTAAATGATTGAAAACATCCAGCCTGACGGCTGTTTGGATCACTTTGGACGTCCAGTAGGCAGAACTCATTCGAGCAACCGTCATCGGATCTAATACAGATTTCTTTGGCCCTTTGGTCGGTTTCTTACCTTTTTTTGTCGTCATTATTTTTCTCCACCCTGACTTTCCATCTATATCAGGGGCCCGTGCGGGTTCACTTCGTGAACTCCTCCGATGCCCCCGAACCCCGCGCTGCGCACCCGCATAGCCGGATGCTTCGCTTATTCTACTTTTCAGGGGCCCGTGCCACAAAGCTTGCTCGCAAGCGCTTCCGCAGCGAAGCTATGTTTTTATGCCCCCGAACCCCGTGCTGCGCACCCGCATAGCCGGATGCTTCGCCAGGCCTTCACAACGATCACAAGGTTGACTCTTTTTGCAGGAGCATGCCTTCACACTCCTGCGTTCTGTTTTTAGGTTTAATGGGAATGGCCATGCTCGGTATGTTCATGTTCGGCATGTTCATGGTCATGATCGTGTTCATCGTGGTCATGGTCATGATCATCAAACTTTAGCCCGCTTAAAAACATTTCGGACTGAACCTCATCCATTTTATTAATGAGTTTCATTAACGCGGCCGCGTGCCTTTTCTCTTCTCGAATAATCTGAGACAGGACGGCAGTCACTTCGTTCACCAATGGAAAATCTTCCGATTCAATGACCGGAACCTGGGCTTCAAGCTTGGTGATGCTTTTTAACTTTTCGACGAGATCGTCGCGTAAATCAGCACAAACTTTTTCCTGATCGGACCTGACACCGTGCGCATGACCGTTAGAATGGGTATTACACATTGTTATTCCTCCTTCGTTGTTAATTGCCTGATTAATAACACCGTTAATGTTATTGCATTTCATTGTAGGGGCAGGCCCCTGTGCCTGCCCTGGGCGACCACAGGGGGTCGCCCCTACAAAAAAGATGTCTTATGGAACCTGTTCAAAGGGAATGACTCCCAAATAATAAAGATTCCCCCAGTTTTTCGTATAATCAATCCGGGTGGCGGAACCGTATCCTAACACAATCCTTTTATGATTTTCATCCTTTATTTCCATTGCCCTGCTGACAAGGACGCGAATCGGTCCCACATGGGTGACCACCGCCACCCGCTGATTGGGATGGAACTCTTTGATTTCTTGCACGGTTTTCATGACCCGTTCTGCGAACGCGACCCAGGATTCTCCCCCGGGGGGAGAATATTGGAGAAGGTCGCCCTTCCATTTCAAAAATTCTCGCGGAAACCGCTCCCTCGCTTCGGCAGGGGTCAAACCATCCCACTCTCCCATTGTCCGTTCTTCCAAACCCGTTTTGGGAAAAATTTTCAAGTTTAATCCTTTCGAAAGATAACCCGCTGTCTCGATGGTCCTTTTTAAGGGAGACGAATATAACGCCGAAAAAGAGGACCCCTTGACCCAACGGCCCAGCCTTTCGGCCTGGCTCTTTCCTTCCACATTTAACGGAGGGTCATCCACCCGGCTGTAAAACCGCTCTTCCGGGAAACCGGTCTTCCCATGCCTGAAAAAAACCAACGTGGTTGCCTCTGCTTTTTCCCGGATTTTTTCTGACATAACCCTTATATCTTTGTCTTTGCGAGAAGGCTTTAGCCGACGAAGCAATCTCATGTTTTAGATTGCTTCGCTATCGCTCGCAATGACAAATAACTGTGGACATGTTCGCCCTTTAATCCTCTTGTTGGCGAATAAACATCCGCGTCGCCCACACCATTGTTAAAACCGCAAAGAAGAAGACCGCAAAAAAACTGAATAAAAAAGGAACCGTGAATTCTCCGTTTAAAGAAAGACGAACCGCATCGACCGCATAACTCACCGGGTTAAGCACAGCCAGGTTTTTAATCCAATCGGGCATAAAGGACTGAGGAATAAATGCCGACGAAAAAAACATGAGGGGAAGGGTCAACATGTTCCCAATGACGACCAGCGGCTCTTCTCGTTTCAGTTTCATCGCAAATCCATTTGAAAGGGCGGCAAAACCAACAGCCAGGAGCAGGATCAAAAGGGTTACGGTCGTAAAGGCCGCCAATCCTCCATGCACTTTCGCGCCTAAAAACCAGGCCAGGGTAAAGATAATGATGATCTGAATGATCACCGTCACGGCTGAATGCAGAACCCGGCTTAAAACAATCGACGTCCGTTTGACAGGCGTCACAAGAACCTTATTCACCGTGCCGAAATTAATTTCTCTGAGGAGACTGACCCCCGACCAGGAAGACCCGAATAAAACGGTCATCACTAAAATTCCGGGAGTGAGAAACTCAATATAAGAAGTGGCCGGGAACCCGCCTAACTGGGTCATGTTTCTAAACAGTTCGCCAAAAATCACAAGCCAGATCAAGGGTTGAATTAGCCCGAATAAAGTCCACAACGGCATCCGAAGCGTGATTTTCATGTATTTCGCAAATTGAAACCATGTGTCGAATATCAAAGACATATGTAAGAAAATTTCTTTCTCATTTTGTCTTTGCGAGGAGGCCTTAGCCGACGAAGCAATCTCATGTTATAGATTGCTTCGCTACGCTCGCAATGACAATTTTTTTAGAGCGTTAATAACAGTTCAGGATTCTGTCTTGGACTGTTTGGTCCACCATTCTTTCATCTCCGCTTCAGTCCATTTACCCGACTTCCCGTTCCATCCAGAGGGGCTCGCGTCGCCCCCTCCACTGGCAGAGCCAGATGGAGCCTCCCCCTCTCCCTCGCCTTGCTCGCTGGTTTGATCAGAGGGGCTCGCGTCGCTCTCTCCCTCCGAGTTGGCGCCTTTTTCTCCCTCTTCGGTTTTTTGCCATTTTTTCCAATCATCACTTCCGCCGCCGGTTTTTTGCCATTTTTTCCACCAGGGCTCGGCTTCGGCGGTTTCTTTTTTGTTTTCAAGACTTTTACCGGTGTATTTTAGAAAAACATCGTCAAGGCTGGCATGGGAAAATGAAAGGGTTTCCACCTCAAGTTTTAAAGCGTCGGCTTCCGCCATCACTTTTAAGAGGGCGTCTTTGCCGTTTCTGACATACATCCTGACTTCGTTCCGGTCGTAAACCAGATGGTCAATATACGGTTTAAATTTAAACAGATTCCATTTTTCAGCTTGAGTTTCTCTTTTTTCGGCGGATTCACAGATGAAATTAATCGAATCGCCCCCCATATCAGCCTTAAGTTTTTCAGGGGATCCGACGATCTTCAGTTCGCCCTCATCAAGAATACCGATGCGCGGGGCCAGTTTTTCAGCTTCTTCCAGGTAATGGGTTGTTAGAAAAATGGTCATGCCAAATTCTTTATTGAGCCTGCGGATATAATCCCACAGGGTCATTCGGCTTCTTGGGTCGAGCCCCAGAGTCGGCTCATCGAGAAATAAAACCCGTGGGCGATGGACGAGAGCTGTGGCAATATCGAGTTTACGCTGCATTCCACCCGAATAAGTGGAAACCATCGAATCGGCTACCTCGTTTAGCTCAAACAAATTTAACAACTCTTCGACCCGCTGATAAATCAATGCCGTGGAAAGACGGTAAAGACGGCCCTGGAGGACGAGGTTCTCCCTTCCCGTAAGAAAATAGTCAACCCCCGCTTCCTGGGCGACATAGCCAATGGTTTCCCTTATCCGGGTCGGGTTTTGAATCGGGTTGATTCCCGCGATTGAAAAAGTCCCTCCCGTAGATTTGGTCAGGGTCGTCAGAATTTTAATGGCCGTGCTTTTCCCCGCGCCATTTGACCCTAAAAAACCAAAAACTTCTCCCTCTGAAACTTCCAGAGTCAAGCCCTTAAGGGCCTGAACGCCGGACGCATATGTTTTTGCCAATTGATTCAGTTTGATCATTAATGCAGCAGTAAGAAGTCTGAAAAAACTCATATCTGTCATTCCCGTGTAAACGGGAATCTAGTCTTTTTAGATCGTTACGCTCCCTCTGGATTTCCGCTTTCGCGGGAATGACGATTTTTTACGAGACCGTCATCATTAAGTTTACTTATATTTGGGCCCGTGCGGAGAAACAATTAAAACCATATGTCCGCTGCGGAATCGCTCCCAAAGCAAGCTCGGAGGCTCGGACAGGCATAGCCTGATCCTCGCTTTAATCTTCTTTACGGACGAAAGTTCCTGATTTTCCACCTGTTTTTCGAACCAGGCCGACGTTTCCGAAGCTCATCTCCTTATCGATCGCCTTGCACATGTCGTAAATCGTTAAAGCGGCAATTGACACAGCGGTCAGGGCCTCCATTTCAACCCCGGTCTGGCCTTTTAATTTTACCGTGGCAGAGATCTCAATCGAGCATTTCCCTTTTTTATCGGGCTCTCCATTTTCTTTAAAATCGATGTCCACACTGGTCAGCAACAAAGGATGGCACATCGGAATCAAATCAGGTGTCCTTTTGGCTCCCATCACACCGGCAACCTGGGCGACAGCCAGGACATCTCCTTTGGCAATTTTTCCATCTTTTATCCGCTTAAAGGTCTCGGGCTGCATATAAACCGTTCCTTTTGCGAGAGCCGTCCGTTCCGTTTCTTTTTTTTCACTCACATCGACCATTTTTGCCCGGCCTTCGGTGTTAAAATGCGTAAGTTCAAGATTTGACATGTTTCACCCTTTCCTTTAAGTTACCCTGATTAAAGGATCTATTTTAACAAAGTGTATGATTTTGTCCACTTCTTTTATAAATTTACGAAAAATTATTAACAGATAATCATGCAATTTTCATACTAATACAAACGTAAAAATAATTGTGATATGTTTCTTGTAGGGGCAACCCCCCGTGGTTGCCCAGGACAGGCACAGAGGCCTGCCCCTACAAGGTTAAATTAACCCGAAGAATACCTAAATAAGGAATATTACTAGTGTAGTGTCCGCTAAATAACTGGACAACTACTTTTTTGTTTTTCTCCTGCGCGGGAGCGTGCAGCCTGGCTGAATCTGTTCCAGGGTTTGGCGGCAGCGTGAGAGTTTTTCAACGATAGATTCCACTGTGGCGGTC